>NZ_JBFBCE010000050.1:0-67172 GCF_040689595.1 Streptosporangium sp. NPDC051023
GGTCGGCGACGATCGACAGGCCCCTGCGGTCGTCCATCTGCCGTAGCGCGAGGAACCCGACGGCGACCGCGAGCAGCGCGCCGATCAGCACCCGGAGCGTGGCCAGCCGCTGCTGTTCGCGCTGGGTCACGCGCTGGGCCGTACCGTCATGAGTTGGGGAGTCCAGCCGTCCGCGCTGATCGGACACAGCGTCGGAGAGCTCGCCGCCGCCGCGCTGTCCTCGGTGATCGGGGTGGCGAGCGCGGCCTCGCTGCTGGCGGCCCGCGCCGCCGCCTACCGTGACGCCGCGCCGGGCGGGCTGCTCGCCGTCGCCGCGCCCGCGGAGCGGCTGGCGGAGTTCCTCGGCGACGAGGTGTGCGTCGGAGTCGTCAACAGTCCCGTCCAGACCATGCTGGCCGGGCCCGAGCACGCGCTGACGGAGGTGACCCGCACTCTGAAGAAGGCCGGGTACACCGCCATTCGCGCCCGCATCCCGCTGCCGTTCCACTCTCCCGTGCTCGCCCCGCTGGCCGAGGTCTCCGAGACGGCCCTGGCGCGGATCCCGCTGCGACCGCCCCGCATCGAGCTGTACTCCACGATCACCGCCCGGCGGCTGCGACCAGAGGAGGCCGTCGATCCGGCCTTCTGGGCCTCGCAGGTGTGCAAGCCCGTGCTGTTCGGCCCGGCGCTCGACGCGTTGCTGGCCGACCAGGACGTCCTGCTCGTCGAGGCGGGCCCGAGCAGGGCGCTGACGAACCTGGCGCGGCGCCATCCGGCCGTCGTCGAGGGCCGCAGCGCGGTGACCGCCATGCTGCCGCCCAAGCTGGGCGCCGAGGGCGCGGACCGCCGCGCGGTGCTGGAAACCGCGGCGGCGATCTGGCTTGAGGGGCACCCGCTGGACTGGGCCGCGGTGTCCGTTCGGGGGGAGGCTTCCCCCGAGCGGGGGAGGACGAGAGCGGTTCCGCCGGTGGGCGACAGCCTGATCGCCCGCAAATAGTGTTTCGAACAGGAGCCAGGACGCAATTTCGCGAAATCCGGCCGCCATCGGGAGCCGGAATTCCAAGAAATGATTCCGCCGGCTATTCCGTGTAACCACCGGCCATCCGGCTCCGTGAATTTCCGTCCCTTTTAAGAGGAGGAAGAGTCATGCAGCGCTATGCCGTGACGTTCCGGGTGCGCCCCGGAACCGAGGACGCCGTCGCCCAGCTTCTGGCGAGCTACGACCCGCCGAACCCGGAGATCGACGCGGAAACCCGCCTGCTCAGCACCTCGGTGTTCATGAAGGACCAGCAGATCGTGCGGATGATCGAGTTCGAGGGGGATTTCCGAAAGATCATGGCGCACCTTTCCCAGGACCCGAGCATCCAGTACGTCGAGCGCGAGCTGGACAAGTACCTGATCGAGGAGGACCGGCGGGACATGTCGAATCCGCAGGGCGCACGGGAGTTCTTCGCGCGGGCGCTCATGCGGACCGTGACCACCCGCGTTCCCGAGGGCTACGGCGCGGTGAAGCAGTCATGAGCGACTCCAGGGTATTCCTCGTCACCGGCCCGACCGGCGCCATGGGCGGCACCGTGGCCACCACGCTCGCCGCGTCCGGGCACCGCCTGGTGCTGGCCGCCAGGAACGAGACCAAACTCAAGGAGATCGCCGACCTGGTGTCGCCGGCCGACCAGGTCGCCACCGTCGTCGCCGACACCTCCGAGCCGCTGCAGGCCCGGCGCGCGGTGTCCGAGACCCTCGACCGGTTCGGCCGCATCGACGGCCTGATCCACCTCGTCGGCGGATTCCACGTCGGGCCGGTCGTGCTGACCGATCTCGACGCCTACCTCCGCATGTTCCAGGCCAACATGCTGTCTGCGGTCTCGGCCACGCAGGCGGTGCTGCCGCAGCTCGACAACGGCGGCCACCTGATCTACCTGAGCTCGGTGCTGGCGAGCGAGCCCTTCCCCGGGTTCGGCGCGTACGCGGCGAGCAAGGCGGCGCTCCAGGCATGGGCGAAGTCCCTGGCCCACGAGGTGAAGGGCCGCGGCGTGCACGCGCACACCGTGGTGATGACGATGGCCGACACCGAGGAGGCCCGTGCACAGCGGCCGCACGTGAACTTCGAGCACGCGACCAAGCCCAAGGCCGTCGCCGACGTCATCGACTTCCTGGTCAGCCCGGCCGCCGACGGCATGTACGGTGCGTCGGTTCCGGTTCTCGGCAAGTTCGAGTTCAGCACCGCCCTGATGGCGGGCCCGCCCGGCGCGCCGCAGCTCAACCGGCTGTGAGCCCCGATGACCATCGACATCCACGGGCATCTCAGCCCGCCCGGTGAGAAGGGCGGCGGGCCGCCGAGCCTGCGTGACCCGCGGGCCGTGATCGAGCGCAAGCGGAAGCTGGGCATCGAGCTCACCGTGATCGGCAGCCCGGTCGGGGCCGGCGTCATGCTTCCGCTGCCGGACGTCGACAACTACCGGCAGACCGCGGATCAGGTGCGGGCGCACAACGAGGAGATGGCCGGTCTCGTCGACCTGTATCCGGACGCGTTGCGCACCTACGCCTACCTCGACCCGTTCGGCGACGAGCGGATGCTGTCGCAGGCGCGGGACCTGCTCGGCGACTGGCGGTTCGTCGGTCTGGTGGTCAACTCCAGCATCAACGACGAGTACCTGAGCTCGCCGCGGGCCGAGCAGTTCTTCGCCATGGCCGACGAGCTGGCGGTCCCGGTGCTCGTGCACCCGCCGGCCCGCCCGGTCGGGGCCGCCAGTCTCGGCGACTTCGGCATGGTCGAGCACGTCGGGCGGTTCAACGACGTCACCGCAGGGCTGGCCGCCATCCTGCGGGCCGGGGTGCTCGAGCGCTACCCGAACCTGGTGCTGGTCGCCGCCGCGGGCGGGGGAGCGATCGCCCAGCTCGCGGAGAAGCTCGACCTGGCGGCCACGCCGCGGGAGGGGGGCGAGCCGCCGTACCGGCCGAGTGAGGGCCTGCGCCGCGTCTACGTCGACACCTCCTGCCCGAGCGCGCAGAACCTCGCGGCGAACCTCGCCGTGCTGGGCGCCGACCATGTCCTCTTCGGCACCGACGCGCCGCCGTTGATGGAGGCGCTGGAACCGATCGTGGACCTGGTGGCCAAGGCCGGGCTCGACCCGGCCGACCTGGATCGCGTCACCCGGCGCAACGCCGTCGAGCTGTACGGCCTCGAGCCGACGCTCGCGCCGGCCTCGTGAGCCGGGACCGGAGTCCTCGACAGCAGCGACGAACAGCCGGTGCGTCACCGGCGAGCCGTACCGCCCTGAGCCGGCGTCCGCACCGGCGTCGTGACCTGAGATCGGAGTCTTTGGCATGAGCAGTGATCTGAAGGGTAAGCGCGTGCTCGTCACGGGCGGCACGCGCGGAATCGGCCGCGCCATCGTGCTGGCCTTCGCGGCCGGTGGCGCGACGGTGCACACCTGTGGCCGTACCGAGGGCGAGGCGGCCGCGGCGCTGCGGGCCGACCTCGCCGGGTACGGCGGCGACCACGCGGTGCACGCCGCCGACGTCGCCGTCCCCGCCCAGTGCCGGTTGCTGGTCGCGGCCGCGACCGAGGCGCTCGGCGGCATCGACGTCCTCGTCAACAACGCGGGCGTGGTCAGCCACCACACCCTGGACGACCTCGACGGCGACGAGTGGAGCCGGGTCATCGACACCAACCTGCGCGGCACCTTCGAGGTGACCAAGGCGGCCCTGCCGTCGATGGGCGAGGGCGGTTCGATCATCAACATCGCCTCGGCGGTCGCGATGATCGGCATGGTGGCGCGCACCCACTACACCGCCTCGAAGGCGGCCATCTACGGCTTCACCCGGTCGCTCTGCAAGGAGGCCGGACCGCGTGGAATCCGGGCGAACGTGGTCGCGCCGGGCATCATCGAGACCGACCAGGCGGCCGGCCTGACCGGCGACGTGCGCAAGCGGTACGAGGCGCTGGCGGCCCTGGGCAGGCTGGGCACGCCGGAGGACGTCGCCGACGTGGTCGTGTTCCTGGCAGGCGACGCCGCCCGGTTCGTCTCCGGCCAGACGATCGTCGTCGACGGCGGCATCTGATGGCAGGGAGCACGGTACGCGCCGTGCTGACCATGACCGTGCGGCCGGAGTCGGCCGACGCGTTCGAGAAGGAATGGGCCGTCGTCGCCACCTGGGCGCAGCGGCAGGAGGGCTGCCTGCGCCAGGCCCTGTGCCGGGACACCGGTTCCGAGGAGGTCACCTACGTGATCACCTCGGACTGGGCCGACCGCGACACCTACAAACGCTTCGAGACGAGCGAGCGGCAGGACGGCATCACCGCCGGGCTGCGCGGGCTGCGTACCAGCGTCCGCATGGAAGTGCTTGACATCATCGATCACAGGGGAGAGTCGTGAGCGTCTACGTCACGGTTTCAGCACGCATCAAGCCCGGCACGTCCGCCGAGTTCGAGCGCGCCTTCGAGGAGGTCCGCGCCAAGGTCAGCGGAACGCCCGGCCACCTCGGCGAGCAGCTGCTGCGCCACAGCGAGGACGGCGAGAAGTACACCCTGCTCGGTCACTGGGAGAGCGCGGAGAAGTTCCTCAGCTGGGAGGACGCGCCGATCCACCGGGAGACCACCGTCCCGCTGCGTCCTTTCTGGGCGGGGCCGGTCGAGCGCGTGATCCACGAGATCGCCGTCGACCGCGCGACGGTTGAGGCGCGGCCGTGACCTCGGTTCCGAGACGGACGACGGTCCCGGCCGAGCGCCGGGCCGTCGTCACGGGCGCCGCCGGGTTCATCGGCTCACACCTGTGTGAGGCGCTGCTGCAGGAGGGCTGGCTGGTCACCGGAATCGACCACCTCAGGGGGCACCCCGCCGACGTGGCCGCCCACAACCTGGAGACGTTGCGCCCCGATCCCCGCTTCCTGCTCGTCCGCGCCGACCTCGCCACCGCCGAGCTGGACTCGCTCCTCGACGGGGCGGACACGGTGTTCCACCTGGCCGCGAGGCCGGGGGTGCGGTCCTCGTGGGGTGAGGAGTTCAGCGAGTACGTCGACAGCAACGTGCTGGGCGCCCACCGGCTGCTGGACGCGGCCGGCCGGGCCGGGGTCAGGCGCGTCGTGGTCTCCTCCTCGTCCAGCGTGTACGGCGGCGCGGAGGACGGCGCGACCCCGGAGACCAGGCTGCCGACGCCGCTGTCGCCGTACGGCGCGACGAAGCTGCTGACCGAGCACCTGGGACTGGCGCATGCCAGCCGCCCCGGAGCGCGAACCAGCGTGGTGGCCCTTCGGTACTTCACCGTGTACGGCCCCAGGCAGCGCACGGACATGGCCATCGCCCGCATGATCGACTCCGCGCTGACGGGCAGCCCGATCACCGTGTACGGCGATGGCCTGCAGCGCCGCGACTTCACCTTCGTCTCCGACGCGGTGCGGGCGAACCTGCTCGCCGCCCAGGCGGAAACGCAGGCCGCCGCGGTCAACGTCGGCACCGGCAGGACGGTCACCGTGCTGGAGCTCATCGACCTCGTCGGGGAGATCGTGGGACGGCCCGTCGTGTACGAGCACTCGGCGGCGCGCGACGGGGACGCCCGGTCGACACACGCGGACCTGACCGCCGCGGTGAAGCTGCTCGGTTACCAGCCACTGGTCGATCTGCGCACCGGTATCGAGCGCCAGGTCGCCTGGAGGCGTTCGCTCGCCGCAGACATCCGGGAACCACAGCCGGTCGGTGGGTGAGGCCGTGCTTCCCGTACTGCGCAACGGCAACTACCGGAAGTGGCTGATCGGCCTGTCCGTGGCGAACGTCGGCACCTGGATGCAGCGGATCGCCCAGGACTGGCTGGTGCTTCAGCTCACCGACGGGTCGGGCGTCGCACTGGGGTCCGTCACCGGTGTGCAGTTCCTACCGATCCTGCTGGTCGGACCGGTCGGCGGGGTTCTCGCCGACCGGTTCCCCCGGCGTCACCTGCTGCTGGTGACCCAGATCGTGGTCGGCCTGTGCGGATTGACGCTGGGCGCGCTGGTCCTCGGCGGAGGCGTCCAGACCTGGCACGTGTACGCGCTCGCGCTGCTGCTCGGCGTGGCGAACGCGGTGTTCCAGCCGACCGTGCAGTCGTTCGTCCTGGAACTGGTCACCCGGGAGGAGGTGCCCAGCGTCGTCGGCCTGTCGGGCGGCTCTTTCCATGCCGCCCGGCTAATCGGCCCCGGGGTCGCCGGGGCGCTGATCGCCGTCGCCGGCACCGGGCCGGTGTTCCTGATCGCCGCCACCACGGTGATCTTCCCCATCGTGGCGCTGCTGCGGATGGACCGGGAACAGCTCCACGAGGTTCCGACCGAACGTGGCGGAGGCCTGTCGATGCTCGTCGGCGGGCTCCGCTACGCGTGGCGGGAGCCGCAGATCCGGGTGGTCCTCGGTGTCACCGCCTTCGTCGGGACGTTCGCCGCGAACTCACCGGTCACCAACGCGCTCATGGCCACCCAGGAGTTCGGCCGGGGCGCGCGGGAGTTCGGCCTGCTGGGCTCCGTGCTCGCCGTCGGCTCGCTGGCCGGCGCCGCGCTGGCGGCCCGCAGGAAGTCGGTTTCGTGGAAGTTCGTCGCGGCGAGCGCCGTCGCGTTCGGCGTGGTGAACATGCTGTCCGGCTTCATGCCCGGTTACGTGGCCTTCGCGGTGGCCCTCGTACCGGTCGGACTCACTCAGCTCACCTTCATCACCGCGTCCAACGCCAGCCTGCAACTCGGCGCCGCGCCCGAGATGCGCGGGCGGGTGATGGCGCTGTTCATGGTGCTCACCATGGGCACGACTCCGATCGGCGCCCCGCTGATCGGCTGGATCGCGCAAGTCTGGGGGGCGCGGACCGCGCTCGTCCTGAGCAACCTCGTCGCGCTGCTCGGCATCGGCGTCGTGCTGGCGCTGCACAGGATCACCGCGCCGCCCCCACCGGCTTCGGAAGCAGACAACCTGGAGACCAGGGTGGAGGCGAAATGAGCGGCGACGACACCGAGGAGACCCAGTGCGTGATCGCCGGTGGCGGGCCCGCCGGGGCGA
The DNA here is from genome assembly GCF_040689595.1 of Streptosporangium sp. NPDC051023. Lineage (NCBI taxonomy): Bacteria > Bacillati > Actinomycetota > Actinomycetes > Streptosporangiales > Streptosporangiaceae > Streptosporangium > Streptosporangium sp. NPDC051023. The sequence goes on from NZ_JBFBCE010000050.1 coordinate 6,992, forward strand.
TGCTCGGCTGGCTGCTGGCCCGCGCAGGCGTGCGCGTGGTGGTCCTGGAGAAGCACGGGGACTTCCGCCGTGACTTCCGGGGGGACACCGTGCACTCGTCGACCATGCAGATCATGGACGATCTGGGCGTCGGCGAGGAGTTCCTCGCCATTCCGCATCAGCGCGAGTCGTCGGTGCTCGCGGTGACCGACGACGGGGAGATGAGCCTGGCCGACTTCTCCTCACTACGCATCAAGTATCCGTTCATCGCGTACATGCCCCAATGGGACCTCCTCGACTTCGTCGCGTCGCAGGCGCGCCGGTACCCCGGCTTCCGGATGGAGCTGAACGCGCGGGCGACCGGGCTGATCGAGGAGAACGGCCGGATCGCCGGGGTGCGGTACGTCAAGGACGGCCGCGAGCGGGAGCTGCGCGCCTCGCTCACGGTCGCGGCGGACGGGCGGCATTCCGTGCTGCGGCGGGACGCCGACCTTCCCGTGCGCGCCTTCGGCACTCCGATGGACCTGCTGTGGTTCCGGCTGACCAGGAAGGACAGCGATCCGGCCCGTACGTTCGCGCGGCTCAGCCGGGGCAGCATGGTCGCGATGATCCACCGGGGCGACTACTGGCAGGCCGCGTACGTCATCCCCAAGGGAACCGCGCGGGAGTGGTCCGACGCCGCCGGGCTCGGCCAGTTCCGGCAGCGGCTCGAGGAGCTCATCCCGTGGCTCGACGGCCGTACCGGCGAGATCGTGTCCTGGGACGATGTGCACGAGCTTGACGTGCGGCTCGACCGGGCCGAACGGTGGCACCGGGACGGCTTTCTCGCGATCGGCGACGCGGCGCACGCGATGTCCGTCGTGGGCGGGGTCGGCATCAACCTCGCGGTGCAGGACGCCGTGGCCGCGGCGCGGATCCTCGCCCCGGCCCTGCTGCGCGGCCGGGTGAGCGAGCGGCTGCTCGCCAAGGTACAGAAACGCAGGTCGCTGCCGACCACGCTGACCCAGCGGCTTCAGCGAACCATCCAGGACCGGTTCCTGACCTCGTTGCTGGCGGGCGAGACGGCAGGCAGGCCACCGGCGTTCCTGCGGGCACTGTTCAGCTTCGGCCCGCTCCAGCGGGCCAAGGCGCGGATCGTCGCGGTCGGTTTCCGGCCGGAACGCGCGACCGGGCTGATCGTGGCCGGAGGGGCCAGGGGGACCGGAGGGGCCGGAGGAGCTGGAGGGGAGGGGGACGGTGGCTGACGCGCGGGTCGCGGGGGCCCGGTCCAGGCCGGGCCGTCCCATCCTCGTGTACCTGGGACTGGTGATCCTGCCGGTCGCGGGTGCCGTACTGCTGCTGCGATCCCAGCCCGCGGGACCGGCCTTCGCCGCGGTCCCGCACACGGCGGCGGGGCCGGACCCGTTCCCCAAGCTGCTGGTCGCGCTGCCGGTGATCCTGCTGGTCTCCAAGGTGTGCGCGGAGCTGTCGGCCAGGGTCGCGCAGCCGCGCGTGATCGGCGAGATCTTCGCGGGGGTCCTGCTGGGGCCCTCGCTGCTCGGGCTCGTCTGGCCGGCCGGCTACGGCTGGTTGTTCCCGCCCTACCTGGCGCCGACGCTGAACATCCTGGCGCAGGTCGGGCTCGTGCTCTTCATGTTCCTCGTCGGCTACGAGCTCGACGCCGGGCTGTTGCGCGGCCGGCGCACGGTGGCGCTCACGGTCAGCCAGGTGAGTATCGCGCTGCCGTTCGCCAGTGGTGTCCTCCTGGCGATCGCGATGTTCCGGTCGCTGTCGGTTCCCGGGGTCTCGCTGCCGACCTTCGCGCTCTTCCTGGCGGTGTCCATGAGCGTCACCGCGTTCCCGGTGCTGGCACGCATACTGGTCGACCGGGGGCTGGACCGTACGCCGCTCGGCTCCCTGTCGCTGGCGTGTGCCGCGATGGACGACATCGCCGCGTGGTGCCTGCTGGCCGTCGTGGTGGCCACCGCCACGAGCTCCTCACTCGGCGGGGTCGCCGTCACCCTGGTGCTGCTCCTCGCGTTCGTGGCGCTGATGTTCTTCGTCGTACGGCCGTTGCTGGCGAGACTGGCGAGGGCGGGCGTCCAGCAGGGCGTCCTGCTGCCGGTCCTGCTCTCCGCGGTGCTGCTGTCGGCGCTGGCCACCCAGGAGATCGGGGTTCACGCGATCTTCGGCGCGTTCCTCCTCGGTGTGGTGACCCCGCGTGACACCGAGAACGTGACGCGTGCGATGGCGCCGGTCCGCACCTTCACCATGACCATGCTGTTGCCGCTGTTCTTCGTCTACACCGGGCTGCGCACCAAGTTCACCCTGCTGGGGACGGACATGCGGCTGTGGGGCTGGTGCCTGCTCGTCATCGTGGTCGCGGTGATCGGCAAGGGCGTCGGCAGCACCGTCGCGGCGCGCGTGGCCGGGATCGACTGGCGGGAGTCGCTGTCGCTCGGCGCACTGATGAACTGCCGGGGGCTCACCGAACTGGTCGTCCTCAACGTCGGCCTCGACCTCGGGGTGATCAGCCCGACGGTCTTCGCGATCCTGGTGGTGATGACGCTGGTGTCGACCGTGATGACGGCGCCCGCGCTCAGCCTGATCGAGAGATGGGTGCCGCCGGCCTCCGGCGGCGTGGACATCGAGAGGCGGACGCCGGTGGCCGCCAGGTGACGTCGAAGGGCCTGGGGGAGACCCCAGGCCCCTCGACGTCCGCGGGGGAGGGCGTCAGGCCAGTTCCCGGTAACCGCCCGCGTGGAACAGCAGCGGCCGGCCGGGGGAGAGCGGATGCGCGGCGACGACGCGGCCGAGCACGATGTCGTGGTCCCCGGTTGGCAGCAGCTGGTGCGTCAGACACTCCAGGACCGCGTGCGCCCCGCCGAGCACCGGCGAGCGGGTGACGCCGGGCCGCCAGCGCACCGAGCCGAAGCGGTCGTATCCCGGGCTCGCGAACTGCTTGGACAGCGCCTCCTGGCCCTCCGCCAGCACGTTCACCGAGAAGGTCGTGGCGGCGGAGAAGACCTCGTACAACTGCGACTGGTGCCGGACGCAGAACAGCACGACCGGCGGGTTCAGGGAGACCGAGCAGAACGAGTTGACCGTCATCCCGACCGGTCCTCGCGCGGTGGTCGTGGCGACGACCGCGACGCCCGTGGCGAACTTGCCGAGCACCTCGCGGAGATGACCTGCGTCCACCGCCGAATCGAGGTCGAAAACGTCAGTTGTCATAAGCCGAGGCTAACTGGAATGTATCCGCCGGTCCTCCTCCCGGAATTGGATTTTGATTTCTCATCCTATTAGTGGAGGAGTTCGTCCCCGGGTGCCGGACAGGGCGGATGCCGCAGGCGGATGTGAATGGCTCGCGGGCTGCCTAGGCTCATCGATGAATCCGAAAAATCATGGGGGTGAGATGCGAATTCTCTTCACCTGCGTACCCGGGACCGCGCATTTCCATGCGATGGTGCCGCTGGTCCAGGCCGCGCGTGCGGCGGGGCACGAGGTGGCGGTGGCGACGGCCGAGACGTTCGGAGCCGCCTTCACCCGCGAGGGCATCCGGCTGCTGCCCTCGGGGAAGGACTGGTCCCAGTCCGACCCGGCGTCGCTGCCCAGTTTCCACGAGCGCAAGGGCCCGCAGATCGTCGCCTTCGCGGAGGTCGCCGGCATGGGCATGGTCGACGACCTGCTCGAGCACGCCCGCCGGTTCGAGCCCGACGTGATCGTGTGGGATGCCATGGAGTTCGGCGGATGGATCGCGGCCGAGCTGCTCGGGATACCGCAGGCCGCCGCCGCGTCGGCGATGGGCACCCCCAGGCCGATCATGCGGGCCATGGCGGGTGACGCGCTCGCCGCGCTGACGAGCAAGTACGGCCTGCCGGACGACCCGGAGCTGCGCCGGATGTTCAGCCACCTCTACCTCCACCGCAAGCCCCGCACGCTGGACCTGCCCTACGGTGAGAAGCTGGCGGAGGAGTTCCGCTACCGGCCCGCGATGTTCGACGGTCCGACGCCCCCGGCGCCGGACTGGGTGCCGGGACCGGCGGACCATCCGCTGGTGCACCTGTCGCTGGGCACGACCTTCGTCGGTACGCCCGCCGCCCGCGCGGTGCACCGGGCCGTGCTCACCGCGCTCGCGGACGAGCCGGTGCGGCTCGTGGTCTCCATCGGCCGCTCCGCCGACCCGGCGGAGTACGGCACCCCGCCGCCGAACGCGCTGCTCGTCCCCTACGTCGACCACAGCACGCTGCTGCCGCACTGCGCGGCCTTCATCAGCCACGGCAGCTTCAGCTCGATCCTCGTCGCCATCGCCGGTGGGGTGCCGCTGTGCTTCCTGCCGATGGGCGCCGACCAGCCGGTGGTGAGCATGCACCTGGCCAACCTCGGGCTCGGCGTCAACCTCGCAAATGTGCACCACCCGCCCGCGCCGTCGCTGGACGCGCTCGCGCTGGAACCGGAGGCCGTACGGCGGGCCGTCCGCAGGGTGATCGACGAGCCCGGGTACGCCGGGGCGGTCTCCTCCGTGCGCGACGACTTTCGCAGGCTGCCCGGACTGCCCGCTGTCATCGACCGGTTGGAGCGGCTCGCCGGCTGAGCGGGTCTCTTCTCCGCTCCGACACCACGAAAACGCAACCATTCTCTGGGGAGAACCCATGTCAGATCGCGCTCTCATCGTCGCCCGGACAAAGCCGGAGAACACAGCTGACATCGCGCGCCTGTTCGCCGAGTCGGACTCCGGTGAGCTTCCCGGCCTGCTCGGCGTGCGGCGCAGGCACCTGTTCGGCTACCGGGACCTGTACTTCCACTACGTGGAGTTCGAGGGCGATCACCGGTCGGCCCTGCGCGCCGCCGCGGGACGGGACGACTTCATCGAGCTGAGCCGCCAGTTGCGCCCGCTCGTCGACCCGTACGACCCGGCCATCTGGAAGAGCCCCGCCGACGCGCTGGCCGTCGAGTTCTACTCCTGGACTCCGGACGGCGGGGTGAGCCGATGACCACGGTGGTCGAACCGGCCGTCGTGATCCCTGCCGACGAGCCGAAATGGGCCAAGTGTCGCGGTTGCGGAAAACCGAACTACCTGCCGCGGCTCCGTCGTGACCACGGTGTCTGCCGTGAGTGCGGGCACCACGGCCGCCTCACCGCCCGCGAGCGCCTGGATCTCCTGCTGGACAAGGGCTCGTTCACCCAGGCCCCGACCCGCTACCGCAGCCTGGACGTGCTCGGCTTCCGCGACTCCCGGCCCTACGACGAGCGGCTGCGCACCTCCCGTGAGCGGACCGGTCTCGACGACGCCGTGATCCACGGCACCGGAGAGATCGCGGGCCGTCCCGTCGTGGTCGCCGTCATGGACTTCGGGTTCATGGGCGGCAGCATGGGGGCCGCCGTTGGCGAGGCCGTGACCGCCGCCGCCGAGACCGCGCTCGGCAAGGGCGTCCCGCTGCTGGTCGTCACCGCCTCCGGCGGGGCCCGCATGCAGGAGGGCGCGATCTCCCTGATGCAGATGGCCAAAACCAGCCAGGCGTTCGCCCGGCTGCGCAGCCAGGGCGTGCCGAGCATCTGCCTGCTGACCGACCCCACGTACGGCGGCGTCACCGCGTCGTTCGCCACGCTCGGGGACATCCTCATCGCCGAGTCCGGGGCGGCGATCGGCTTCGCGGGCCCCGAGGTGATCGCGAAGGCGACCGGCAAGCGGCTTCCCGACGGGTTCCAGCGCGCCGAGTACCTGCTGGAACACGGCATGCTCGACCGCGTCGAACCGCGCGCCGGGGTGCGGGCCCTGCTCGGCAGGCTGCTGGCCCTGCTGGCGGGCGACGGTGCGCCGGGCGACGTGGCGGAGGGGACCGGCGTGGTGACCGACCCGGACGCCGTCCCGGCCAAGCCCGCCTGGGACGCCGTCCGTACCGCCCGTGACCTGAGCCGGCCGACCACCGTGGACTACATCGGCATGATCTGCGGTGACTTCGTCGAGCTGCACGGCGACCGGCTGTACGCCGACGACCCGTCCGTGGTCGGCGGCCTGGCCAGCATCGGCGGCAGGACCGTGATGGTGATCGGCCACCAGAAGGGCCACGACACCCAGGAACTGGTCCGTCGCAACTTCGGCATGCCGCAGCCCGAGGGCTACCGCAAGTCTCTGCGCCTGATGCGGCTGGCCGACCGGCTCGGCATCCCGGTGGTCACCCTGGTCGACACCCAGGGCGCCTACCCGGGACTCGGCGCGGAGGAACGCGGCCAGGCGTGGGCGATCGCCGACTCGATCCTCGGCATGGCCGAGCTCGGCGTGCCGGTGGTCTCCGTGATCATCGGAGAGGGAGGAAGCGGCGGCGCGCTCGCGCTGGCCACCGCCGAGCGGGTGTTCATGCTGGAGAACTCCTGCTATTCCGTGATCAGTCCGGAGAGCTGCTCGACGATCCTGTTCGGCGACCCCTCACACGCGGCGCCGGTCGCCGAGTCGCTGCGGCTGACCGCGCCCGCGCTGCTGTGGCTGGGCGTCGTGGACGCCGTACTGCCCGAGCCGTCCGGCGGTGCGCAGGCGGCGCCGGCCGAGATGGCCGCGACGCTGTACCGCGCGATCACCGAGGTGCTGGACGAGCAGCGGCTCATGTCCCCGGCCGAGCTGCGCGAGCAGCGGTTCGAACGATTCCGGCAGATCGGGATGCCATGGACAGGTGCGGGCGATGAGGATGACTGAGCGGATCACCGCCAACGGCGGCACACTGACGACGAACACGCCGCAGGAGACGACTCCCGCGGCTGAGGAGCAGCGGCTCCGGCTGATCCGCGAGGAGATCAGCAGGCTCGTCCGCGACCTGCCCGGCCCGCTCACCGCGGTGACCGCCAAGATCGGGGACTCTCAGCTGGAGATCGTCTGGGCGCCGCCGCAGGCCGCGGCGTCCCGGGAGATCGTCTGGACCGAGGCGGCCGCCCCGGCCGCTCCGGCCGCGCCACCGGTCGAGGAGACGGCCAAGGCGGTCACGGCGCCGCTCGTCGGCACCTTCTACCGGGCCCCGGAGCCGGGCTCGCGCCCGTTCGTCGAGGTCGGCGACCGGATCGGGGCCGGGCAGACGATCGGGATCGTCGAGGCGATGAAGCTGATGAACCACGTCGTCTCCGACTGGGCCGGCGTGGTGACCGAGATCCTGGCCGACGACGCCACCGCGGTCGAGTTCGGCCAGCCACTGATCCGGGTCGAACCGGACGAGTCCTGAACCGGAGCTGGGGGTGACATGTTCCGTAAGATCCTGATCGCCAACCGGGGCGAGATCGCGCTGCGCGTTGCCCGCGCCTGCCGGGAGCTGGGCGTGCCCAGCGTCGCCGTCTACTCGACCGCCGACTCGCGGTCCGCCGCGGTCCGGTACGCGGACGAGACCGTTCACATCGGGCCGCCGCCGGTCAAGCAGAGCTACCTCAACATCCCCAACATCATCGAGGCGGCGCTGAAGTGCGGGGCCGACGCGATCCACCCGGGCTACGGGTTCCTGTCCGAGGACGCCGACTTCGCCGAGATCTGCCGGGACAACGGCATCACCTTCATCGGCCCGACGCCTGAGGTGATGCACCGGATCGCCGACAAGGCGACGGTCCGCGGGCTGATGGCCGACGCGGGACTCCCCGTGCTGCCGGGGTCCGACGGCTCGGTCGGCACCGCCGCGGAGGCCAGGGAGATCGCCGCGGAGATCGGCTTCCCGCTGGTGGTCAAGGCCGCGGCCGGCGGCGGCGGCCGGGGCATCGCGGTGGTGCGAGAGGCGGCGGACCTGTCCGCGGTCTTCCGCGAGACCAGGGCGACGGCGCAGGCCCTGTTCGGGGATCCGAGCGTCTACCTGGAGCGCTACCTCCCCTCGGCGGCCCACGTCGAGGCGCAGATCCTGTGCGACGGGTACGGCACCGCGCTGCACCTGGGCGAGCGCGACTGCTCCCTGCAGCGGCGCAAGCAGAAGCTGGTCGAGGAGACGCCGTCGCCGAGACTGTCCGAACACCAGCGGGCCTGGCTCGGCGAGTACGCCGTGACCGCCGCCCGCGCCGTGGACTACCTCGGCGCGGGGACGGTGGAGTTCCTGGCCGACGAGGAGGGCCGGCTGACCTTCATGGAGATCAACGGCCGCATCCAGGTCGAGCACCCGGCGACCGAGATGGCCACCGGTGTGGACATCGTGACCGAGCAGATCCGGGTCGCCGCCGGGGAACGGCTCTCCTGGACCCAGCAGGATGTCACGGTGCGCGGCGTCGCGATCGAGTGCCGGGTGAACGCGGAGGACCCGGTGCGGGGCTTCCGACCGACCCCGGGGCCGCTGACGGTGTTCCGTCCGCCCGCAGGGCCGTTCACCCGGGTGGACTCCGGGTTCGCCGAGGGCGACACCGTCGCCGCCCACTACGACTCCCTGCTGGCCAAGGTGATCGTGTGGGCGCCGACGCGCAAGGAGGCGATCGCCAGGCTCACCCGCGCGCTGGAGGAGTTCCAGGTGGGCAGCGAGCAGGTGGCCACCACCATCCCGCTCGTCCGTGAGCTGCTGGCCCAGCCCGCGTTCCTGGCCGGCAGGCACTCGACCGTGTTCGTGGACGAGTTCCTCGCGGCCAGGGCGGAGCCGCCGGCGTGAGCAGTCCAGAACGGACCTGGCCGGTTCCGGTTCACCGCGGCGGCGGCGTCGTCGTGGTCGTCCTGCCCCTGCGTGGCCGGTGCGACGGTACGGTACGGGCCGCGGCGGCGTACGCCATGGCGGCGGAGAGCCGCCTGACGTTCGCCCTGATCATGCCGCAGCCGGACCTGGCGAGCGCGTCCCTGATGGCCCTGCCGTACACGGAGCTGTGGTTCGACTACGAGCTGGAGATGACCACCGAGCTGTCGGAGCTGCTGTTCGAGATGGACGTCCGATGGTCCATGGTCCCGGTGTACCACCCGCCGAGGGACATGCTGTCGCTGGTCCGGGCCGTGGACGCGGACGTCGTGCTGGTCCACGACTGCGGCAGGACCGGCCGTCTGTCGCTGGAGCGGTGGAGGACCAGGCGGATGGCCGCCCTGCTGGCCGATAACACCGACGCCGTGGTGCACCTGGTCTGCGCCCCTTGGAATGAGCCTCTCGTCCCGTAGGACCGGTGGTTCTGGTCCTGAAGACCACCCCGCATTTCAGGCCGGCGGTGGAAGAAAGTCACCGCCGCCTGACCGTAGTTTCTTTCTCGTGAACAGGGAGGGCCGATGTCCGGTCAATCTGGAAAGTACGGCACCGAATTCGATGTGATCATTCTGGGGTCGGGAATCGCCGGGTCGACGCTCGGTGCGATTCTCGCCAGAAACGGGGCGTCGGTGTTGCTGATCGACGCCGCGACCCATCCGCGCTTCGCGGTCGGCGAGTCGACCACCCCGCACACCCTGGTCCTCTTCAAGCTCCTGGCCCGCCGGTACGGGGTGCCCGAGCTGGAGATGCTCACCTCCTACGAGAGCTGCCTGGAGGAGATCGGCACGTCCAACGGCATCAAGCGGCACTTCGGGTTCATGGTCCATCACGAGGGCCAGGAGCCCAACCCGCTTGAGGTGAACCAGTTCAACGCGCCGGCCAAGCTCAACCAGTCGAGCCACCTGTTCCGGCAGGACAGCGACGCCTACCTGTTCTACGCGGCGGTGCGGTACGGCTGCGCGGCCCGTCAGGGCTACCGGGTGACCGACGTCGAGCTGGGCGAGGACCAGGTCACCGTCGTCGGGCAGGACGGCAGGCGCTACACCGGGCGCTACCTGGTCGACGCCAGCGGCTTCCGCTCGCCGCTGGCCCAGAAGCTCGCGCTGCGGGAGCAGCCCGCCCGGTTCAAGCACCACTCCCGGTCGCTGTTCACCCACATGGTCGGGGTGAAGACCACCGACGAGTGCCTGCGCATTCCGCTGGAGGAGATGCCCCCGGTGCCGTGGTTCCAGGGGACCATGCACCACATGTTCACCAGGGGATGGTTCTGGGTCATCCCCTTCAACAACGAGCCGCGTTCCCGCAACCAGCTCGTCAGCGTCGGGCTCACCTTCGACGAGCGGCTCTACCCGAAGGACCCCGACCTCACTCCGGGCGAGGAGTTCGCGCGCCACGCCGCCAGGTTCCCGGCCGTCGAGCGGATCTTCACCGATGCCAGGGCCGTACGGGAATGGGTTTCGACCGACCGGCTGCAGTACTCGTCGTCGCGGACGGTCGGGCACCGCTGGTGTCTCATGTCGCACGCCGCCGGTTTCCTCGACCCGCTCTTCTCCCGCGGAATCTCCAACACCGCGGAGGTCATCAACTCGCTTTCCTGGCGGCTGCTCGCGGCGCTCAAGGACGACGACTTCTCCGAGGAGCGGTTCGGCTTCGTCGAGAAGTTGGAGCAGGGTCTCCTCGACTTCAACGACAACATGGTGAACAGCTCGTTCGTCTCCTTCGACAACTATGAGCTGTGGAACGCCGTGTACCGGGTGTGGGCGTACGGCGGTGTGCCGGGCAACCTGCGCCTTGAGCGGCTCATCGACACGTTCGAGCAGACCCGCGACGACAGCGTGTTCTCCGCGATGGAGGACGTGCCGAACGTCGGCCTGTGGTGGCCGGACCAGGCCGATTACCGCGAGCTGTTCGACCACATGGTCCGGTTGTGCGACCAGGTGGACGCGGGCACGCTCGACGCCGCGACGGCGGGCCGCGAGCTCATGGGGCGCATCGCCGGCGCCGAGTTCGTCGCGCCCAGCTTCGGCTTCCGGGAGCGGGACACGCGGTTCATCACCCCGACCAAGCAGATGCTCAAAGACATGATGGGGTGGATCGCCACCGAGGCCCCGCAGGACATGCGCTACCTCGCGGAAGGCATGACCTTCGGCCCGCCCGGGGGCCGCTGAGCCAGGCGGCCGGGACGGCGTCCCCGCAGCCCATGAACCTCACCGTTTCCACCACTCCGACCGATCTCATGATTCCGGCAAAAGGAGAAACACTAATGACCTCCCCTGTTTCCGACCACGACCTGATCAACCTGCTCCTGGCGGTCGGCGCCGAACGCGACATCACCGCCGCGGACTTCGACCAGACCTTCGAGGACCTGGGACTGGACTCGCTCGCGCGCGCCGAGTTCGCCGCCAAGCTGCAGGAGCGCACCGGGGTTGACGCCGAGGAGCAGACCACCGCGGATGTCACCCCCAACGCCATTCGGCAAATCGTCCTGGCTGAGACCTCCGCCACGGCTGGGCGGTGAGCGCGCCGATGCCCGCACACACCTCGAACGAGATCGTCGTCGACGCCCCGATCGACTTCGTCTGGGCCGTCACCAACGATGTCCGCTCCTGGCCCAACCTGTTCACCGAGTACGCCGCGACCGAGGTGCTGGAGGAGTCTCCGGAGTCGGTCACCTTCCGGCTGACGATGCACCCCGACGAGAAGGGCAACGTCTGGTCCTGGGTCTCGCTGCGCGAGCTCGACCGCGCCAACTGGACCGTACGGGCCCGGCGGGTCGAGACCGGGTTCTTCGAGTACATGAACCTGCGCTGGGAGTACGAGCAGGTCGAGGAGGAGCGCACCAGGATGCGCTGGGAGCAGGACTTCACCATGAAGCCGCAGGCGCCGATCGACGACGAGGGCATGCGCGAGCGGCTCGACCGCAACACGGTCATCCAGATGAAGGCCGTCAAGGAGGCGGTCGAGGCCCGGCGTTCCCGGGTGGTCGGCGTCAACGACGTGCCGGCCAACCGCAGGCGCGGCGCGGACCTGCGCACGCTGCTGTCCCCGGCGACCGTCGGCACCGGATGCGGGTTCTCGGGGACCGTCCTGCTTGAGCCCGGTGAGGTGATCACCGAGCACTACCACCCGTACTCCGAGGAGTTCATCCACGTGGTCCAGGGCGAGCTGCGGGTCGACCTCGGCGAGCAGCGCCAGACGGTGCGCGCCGACCAGGCGGTGTTCGTGCCCAAGAACGCCCGGCACCGCATCGTCAACGAGTCGGACGCCCCGGTGCGGGTGGTCTTCTTCCTCAGCCCGCTCGCGCCGCGGCCCGACCTCGGTCACGTGGACACCGAGACGCTGGCCGAGTGGCAGGCGGGAGCCACGGTATGAGCCCTGCGAGAAGGGTCGTCGTCACCGGGATCGGCGCTGTCGCTCCCGGTGGCAACACCCGCGAGGACTTCTGGGCCAGGATCATCAGCGGGAGGCCCGCCACCCGGAGGGTGACGTTCTTCGACGCCTCCGAGTACCGCTCACAGGTCGCCGCCGAGGCCGACTTCGACCCCGTCGTAGCCGGACTGACGCCACAGGAGATCCGCCGCAACGACAGGTACGGGCAGTTCGCGCTCGTGGCGAGCACGGAGGCGCTCGCGGACGCGGGCCTGGACGCCACCGCGAGGGACGGCGACCGCGTCGGGGTCTCCCTCGGCAGCGCGGTCGGCGCCACCATGCGGCTGGAGGAGGAGTACGTCGTGCTGAGCGACCACGGGCGCCGGTGGGAGGTGGACGGACGGTACGCGATGCCCTTCATGTACTCGGTCTTCGTGCCGTCGGCCATCGCCACCGAGGTCGCGATCAAGCACGGGGCGCACGGTCCCGCGGCGGTCGTCTCGACCGGCTGCACCTCGGGGATCGACGCCATCGGGCTCGCCGCCCAGCAGATCGAGCAGGGGGACGCCGATGTGATGATCTGCGGCGGCTCCGAGTCGCCGATCTCCCCGATCTCCTACGCCTGCTTCGACGCGATCCGTGCGACGAGCCCCCGTAACGACGACCCCGAGGGCGCCTCCCGCCCCTTCGACGCGGAGCGGCAGGGCTTCGTGATGGGCGAGGGCTGCGCGGTGCTCGTGCTCGAGGAACTCGAGCACGCCCGCCGCAGGGGCGCCCGCGTCTACTGCGAGGTCACCGGATACGCCAACCACGCCAACGCCTACCACATGACCGGCCTGCACCCCGACGGCGTCGAGCTGAGCCGGGCCATCGACGAGGCGATGGCGCAGGCCCGGGTCAACCCGGACGACATCGGGTACATCAACGCGCACGGCTCGGGCACCAAGCAGAACGACCGGCACGAGACGGGCGCGTTCAAGCGGAGCCTGAACGGGGCGGCCCGCCGGATCCCGATCAGCTCGATCAAGTCGATGATCGGGCACTCACTCGGCGCGATCGGCGCGCTGGAGATGGCCGCCTGCGCGCTGGTCATCGACCGCGACGCGATCCCGCCGACGGCCAACCTCACCATCCGCGACCCCGAGTGCGACCTCGACTACACGCCGCTGGTCGCCCGCGAGGCGCACGTCGACCACGTGCTGTCCGTGGGCAGCGGGTTCGGCGGGTTCCAGTCCGCGATGGTCTTCTCCCGGCTGAAGGAGCTGTGAATGCCGATCAGTGCCATCGGTGACGAATCGCGTCGTGCGGTGATCACCGGAATCGGGGTGGTCGCGCCGACCGGGATCGGCGTGGGCGAGCACTGGAAGACGAGCCTGGCCGGACAGTGCCGGATCTCCCCGTTCACCCGTTATCCGGACACCTCACCGATCCGGCTTGCCGGCCAGGTCGAGGGCTTCGACGCGGCCGAGCACATCAGCAACAAGTTCCTCGTGCAGACCGACCGCTGGAGCTGGTTCGCGCTCGCGGCGGCGGGCCTCGCGCTCACGGACTCGGAGCTGGACCTGGCCGCCATGGACCCCTACTCGGTGTCCGTGGTGACCGCGAGCGCCTCCGGCGGCAACGAGTTCGGCCAGCGGGAGATCGAGGCGTTGTGGTCGCGGCACCCGTCCGCGGTCAGCGCCTACCAGTCCATCGCGTGGTTCTACGCGGCCAGCACCGGGCAGATCTCCATCCGGCACGGGCTGAAGGGCAGCTGCGGCGTCGTCGTCGCCGACGCCGCGGGTGGCCTCGACGTCGTCGCCCAGGCGCGCAGGAACATCGAGCGCGGCGGTACCGCGGTCGTGGTCGGCGGCACCGAGGCGCCGCTGACGCCGTACGCGCTGGTGTGCCAGAACGACCTGGGCAAGTTCAGCACGACGGACGACCCGACTCGTGGCTACCGCCCGTTCGACCCGGCCAGCGCCGGTTACGTTCCCGGCGAGGGCGGCGCGGTGCTGGTGGTCGAGGAGATCGCGGCCGCGAGGGCCCGCTCCGCCTCCGTCTACGCGGAGGTGCTCGGGCACGCGGCCACCCACGACGCGCACCACTACCACGACCCCGCCCCGGACGGCCGCCAGCTGGCCAGGGCGATGTCCGAGGCGATCCGGCGGTCGGGGCTGACCCCCGATGACATCGACGTGGTCTTCGCGGACGCCGCGGCCGACCCGTCGGCCGACGCCGCCGAGGTGCGCGCCCTGCAAGAGGTGTTCGGCGACCGCGCGGGCGAGGTGCCGGTCACCGCGCCCAAGACCATGGTCGGCAGGCTCTACTCCGGCGGCCCGCCCCTGGACGTGGCGTGGGCCGCGCTGGCGCTGGCCAACGGCATCGTGCCCCCGACCGTGAATCTCGATCCTGCGTCGGCCGGGCACGGCCTGAACTTCGTGGTCGAACCGGTACGGCCGGCCCGCCTGCGCACGGCGCTGGTCGTCGCACGCGGCGTCGGCGGCTTCAACAGCGCGCTGGTTCTCGCCGGCCCTGGCGGCCCCAAGGAGTTGTGAGGAGAGACATCCATGGCTGAAGTGATGACGGTGCCATTGCCGGACCTCGGCGCCGAGAGGGTGTTCGACCGGCGGAGCGGCCACGAGCAGGTGGTGTTCTGCCAGGACGAGAGCAGCGGGCTGCGGGCGATCATCGCGATCTACTCGACGGCTCTCGGCCCCGCGCTCGGCGGGACCCGGTTCTATCCCTATCCGAACGAGGACGCCGCGCTCACCGACGTGCTCCGGCTGTCCAGGGCGATGGCGTACAAGAGCGCCGCCGCGGGCCTGGACCTGGGCGGTGGCAAGGCGGTCATCATCGGCGACCCGGCGCGGCTGAAGTCGGAGTCACTGCTGCGCGCGTACGGCAGGTTCGTCGAGTCGCTGGGCGGCCGGTACGTGACCGCGTGCGACATCGGCACGACCGCGGAGGACATGGACCTGGTGGCCCGTGAGTCGCGGCACGTCACCGGGCGCAGCCGTGCCACGGGCGGGGCCGGAGACTCCTCCGAGCTCACGTCGTACGGCGTGCTCCAGGCGATGCTGGCCGCGGCCGAACACGCCTGGGGCGAGCCGAACCTGGCGGGCAGGCGGGTCGGCGTCGAGGGCGTCGGCAAGGTGGGCGGCCGGCTGGTCGGCCATCTCGTCGAGGCCGGGGCCTCGGTGGTGCTCTCCGACCCGAACCCCGTCGCGGTGAACGCCGTACTGGCGAGGTACCCGCAGGTGGAGGTCGTGGCCGACGAGCACGTGTTGCGCCGCGAGGACATGGACGTCTACGCCCCGTGCGCGCTGGGCGGGTGCCTCGACGAGACGACCGTCCCCGAGCTGCGCGCCGGGATCGTCTGTGGCGGCGCGAACAACCAGCTCGCCGCCGACCGGGTGCAGAAGCTCCTGTCGGACCGCGGGATCCTGTACGTCCCCGACTACGTGGCCAACGCGGGCGGGCTGATCCAGGTCGCCGACGAGATCGGCGGTTTCCAGTTCGACAGGGCGAAGGCCAGGGTGGCCGGGATCTTCGACACCACACGGGCGATCCTGAGCGGCGCCGCGGCTGAGGGTGGCACCCCGGCCGCCGCGGCCGACCGGCTCGCCGAGCGGCGCATGTCCGAGATCGGTGCCCTGCGGTTGATCCATCTCACCTCATGAGGGGAACCGACGATGTGGAGCTCGCTGCTCACCTTCCTCGGCCTGCTGGGCAGTGGTATCCAGGCCGGCGCGCTGCTCATGGTGCTCTACGGGGTCTGCCCGACCTTCCGGCAACTGCCCGTTCCTGAATGGATGCGGCTGCACGTCTCGCTCGATCGCAGCATCGAGCGGTACATGCCCGCGATCAACATCATCACCGGCGGGGCGACGCTCATCCTGCTGTTCATGCCACAGGACGGCGTGGTGCGCATGCTGCGCGTGCTCGCGCTGATGCACAACATCGCACTGGCACTGATGTCCGAACTGGTCAATGTGCGCATCAACAAGGCGATCGCGCGTCGGGTCGCCGTCCTCGCGGGCGACGTGCCGCCGTCAGGTGACTCCGGCTCCGTGATGACCGTCGTGGACGGCGAGGACACCGACCAGCTGATCGCGGCGCGTGAGCGCTGGATCCGCTGGCACCAGTGGCGGACGCTCGACATCGTGCTCGGCTTCGTGCTGTCCATAGTCGCCGTGCTGCTCGCCGCCAACTGAGTTCGCGTGGACTTCACAATGAGGAGACGTTGGTGAGGATCACCGTCATCGGGTGCGGCTATCTCGGCGCAACCCACGCCACGTGCATGGCCGACCTCGGGCACGAGGTGCTCGGCCTGGACACCGATTCCGAGAAGGTCGCGGCGCTGGCGGAGGGCAGGCTGCCCTTCTTCGAGCCCGGCCTCGCGCCGATGCTGGACCGCAACATCCGCGCCGGGCGGCTGCGGTTCACCGACTCCTACGCCGAGGCGGCCGAGTTCGGGGAACTGCACTTCCTGGCCGTCGGCACCCCGCAGCACCCCGACGGCCGGGCCGATCTGCGGCAACTCGAATCGGCCGTGTCCAGCCTCGCCCCCCATCTGCGGCGGCCGTGCGTGCTGGTCGGCAAGTCGACGGTGCCGGTCGGCACCTCGGCGCTGCTGACCGGCCTGATACGCGACCTGGCCCCGGCGGGTGAGGAGGCCGTGCTCGCGTGGAGCCCGGAGTTCCTCAGGGAGGGCCACGCGGTCGAGGACACCCTGCGCCCCGACCGGCTGGTCTTCGGGCGGGCCGACGGCGACGAGCGGTCGGTGGCCGCGCTGCGCGAGGTGTACGTGCGGCTCATCGCGGACGGCATCCCCGTCGTGGAGACCGACCTGGCCACCGCGGAGCTCATCAAGACCGCGGCGAACTCCTTCCTGGCCACCAAGATCTCCTTCATCAACGCCATGGCGGAGGTCTGTGAGGCGGCGGGCGCCGACGTCTGGCAACTGGCGGACGCGCTCGCGTACGACTCGCGCATCGGCGGGCAGTTCCTGCGGCCCGGCCTCGGCTTCGGCGGCGGCTGCCTGCCGAAGGACATCAGGGCCTTCGTGGCCCGCGCGAACGAGCTCGGCGCCGGGCGGGCGCTGGCCTTCCTGCGCGAGGTCGACGGTATCAACGACCGCCGCCGCGCGCGCACGGTCGAGCTGGCCGAACGGGCCTGCGGCGTGACGGCGGTCGGGCGCAGGATCGGGGTGTGGGGCGCGGCGTTCAAGCCGGGCACCGACGACATCCGTGACTCCCCGGCACTGGCCGTCGCGGTGGCGCTGCACAGGAAGGGCGCCGACGTCGTCGTCTACGACCCGCGCGCCATGGACAACGCCAGGAAGGCGTTCCCCGAGCTGGAGTACGCGGACTCGGCGGCCGCGGCGGCCGACAGCGTGGACGTGCTGCTGCACCTGACCGAATGGGAGGAGTTCGCCCACGTGGATCCGGGCGACCTCATCGGGCGGGTACGGGCGCCGAGGCTGGTCGACGGCCGCTCCGGTCTCGACCTGGACCGCTGGCGCAGCGCGGGCTGGACCTGTGACGTGCTCGGCTGGGGCAGGCCGGTGAGGCCGGGGGGTGATGTGTAGGAACACCATGGCGAGCAACTCACGGGTTCGGCCGACGGCGGGTCATGGGCCACCGGCGGCCGAGTACCCGGCGATGTGCGTCCGGCCGAGTGAGCGCGGGGAAGAGGCGCAAGGGCGCCTGGCCGGACGAGGCCGCGGAAGGAGCGGTTGCGCGGTTCGGCTGATGACATGGGCAAGGGATGACTACGCTGGCCAGGTCACCGGAAGGGGTGTCTCGGGAGTACCCATGACGGCCCCCCGGTGGGAACCGATCAGCGTGCCGGACATGTCCGTCCGGCACGTCGAGTACGGACTGGATGGTGTCATGAGCCCGTGCACCACGCTGATGCCCGACCTGGACCGTGATTTTCTCAGCGTCTTGTTCTCGCTTGAGGAGCTCCTGGTCACCTATGTCATCTGGGAGCAGGACGGTGAGATCGCGCCGGGGGAGTTGCCCGCGCCCTTGGCGGACCGTGTCGCCGATGACGCGCTGCATCGAATCTGGGATGTCCTGCCGTACTCCCGGGGAGGCATCGCCGAGATCGGGCGTACCGGCCACCTGTTGGCCGACGACGGCTATCGGTATCCGCCGCTGCATCTGGTGAGTGTCGACCAGGCCGACATCGCCACTCTCTCGGCGGTGGCACGCCTGCTCGGTGACCCGTATGCGCCCGAGGTCGTCGGCAGGGGCCTGCGCCAGGGCCACATCAGCATGTCCCCCGAGGAACTGGTGATCCGCGTCGCGAGGCTCGCCACCCAGCTCGCCGGACTTGTGGAACTGGCCGGAACCCCCGACGCCGAGGTGCTGCGTGCGCGCCTTGTCACCGCCGGATCGGCCGAGGACATCGTCCTGAGCCCGGCAGAGGAAGCCGCCTACCGCCGTACCATGACGCTGCTGCGGGCGAGGTTCGTCGCCGATCAGTGAGCGCGGGACCGGAGGATTCCCATGACACTCGACGATCTCGGCGTTCCCCTCGGGACGCGCGGTGCCGTACGCCGAGTGGTGTCCCTCGTGCCGTCGCTCACCGAGTCGCTCGCCGAGTGCGCTCCGGAGCTGTTGGTCGGCGCGACCGACTGGTGCACCCACCCGGCGGGGCTGCCGGTGCGGCGGCTCGGCGGCACCAAGAACCCCGCCCTGGCCGCGATCGCCGATCTGCGCCCTGACCTGGTGCTGGCCAACGAGGAGGAGAACCGCCCGGCCGACCTGGAGGCGCTGCGGTCCGCCGGGGTGCCGGTCTGGGTGACGAGGATCCGCACATTGGACGAGGCCTTCGCCTCCCTACGCCGGATGCTCACGGTGGCCTGCGGCCTGCCCGAGCCGGACTGGCTCGCCGCCGCGGAACGGGCCTGGCGGACTCCGCCGGTCACCGCTGCGCGACGGGCGGTGATCCCCATCTGGCGCAAACCCTGGATGGTCCTGGGGCGCGACACCTTCGCGGGTGACCTGCTGCGCAGACTCGGCGTCCACAACCTCTACGCCGGTCACCCGGAGCGCTACCCGAAGGTCTCCCTGCCCGACCTGCTGGCGGCGGGTGCCGACCTCGTGGTCCTTCCCGACGAGCCCTACCGTTTCACCGCCGAGGACGGGCCAGGATTCTTCCCCGGGACACCGGCCGCACTGGTCAGCGGCAGGCACCTGACCTGGTACGGCCCTTCCCTGACCGAGGCGCGGGAAGTGCTCGGGACCGCCCTGGGATGAAACGGATCGGCCGCGCACAGGAAAGGTCGCGTCCGAATCGTTTGACAGCATTCTCGGAATCGAGCCCGCCCGGCATCGTTTCGCCGGCCGGAGTTCCGCGAGGTGACATGGGATTTTCGGGGAACGCTTGACGGATCACGCCGTTTCGACAACGATTTGTCAGCTTGATTTTTTCTGTCACCACTTCTTCGAAAGAGTGGAATCGTCTTGTCCGAAACCCCGCTGTGGCTTCAGGGCCGTTCAGCCGTCGTCACCGCCGCGGATCCGCAGGAATGGCGCGAAGGCGCACCCGACTATCACCTCTCGCACGTGGTCATGCCGCAGCAGCGGACACACCATTTCGAGCCGGACTCGTTGGAGGCCGTGGTCGAGCGGATCGTGCAGGTCTTCGAGATGGAGGTCTCACACAAGAAGGATCCGGCGACCTGGGTCTCGATGGTCACCGAACACTTCAGGACCAACGTCAACGGTGGCCCGTGGGCGACCGCGGCGGATATCGCCGAGATCGGCAGCTACAACATCCTGATCGGCGAGAGCGTCTTCTACCGGAGTGAGCAGGAGACCTTTGAATCCTCGCATCACGTGTTCCACAAAGCGCTTCCCGGCGGCTTCTTCTGGGAAGTACTCGAAGTGCTCAGTCCGCCACCGACCGTTACTTTCAAATGGCGTCACTGGGGCGTGTCCGAGGGGGAATACCACGGCTTCGCGCCCAGTGGCCAGACGATTGAAATGTACGGTGTCAGCGTCGCCAAGGTGACCGACGACCTCAGGCTTCTTGAGGTCGAGCACTACTACAACCCTAATGACCTCCTTGGCAAGCTGACCGGCGGATGCCCGGTGGCGCACCAGGAGTCATGATCGCGAGGGCCGTGTCCGGGACAGACCGATAGTCGAGTTCACGGCATCGGCGGACGGCTGGGCGGGCCCGTGGGAGACACGGATCCCCTTTCCCTGGGACGCGGCTGCTTAGGAGAATTTGACAGGGGCTGGAGTAGCGTGCGCGGCATCTCGGCAATGCTCTGCTGGGACGGGCCAAGACACTGTGAGGCTGTGATGGGCCTTCTCGGGATGCCGCTTCTCGTCGGGGCGGTCGTGCTGACGGTCGCGGTGACGGTCGCCTCCGTGTGGTTGGGCGGGAGGTTGCGCGGGCCGGTCCTCTGGCAGGCGGTACGGCGGGCCGCACTGGTCCTCACCTGCCAGGCATGCGCGGTGCTTACCGTCGCGGTCGTCGTCAACGACCAGTTCGAGTTCTACGCGACCTGGGACGATCTGGTCGGTTCCAGTCCCAGCAGTGGCGTGGGAGCCCTCGCGCCACTCACTCCGGCGGGTCCGGAGCCCGTGTACGGGCTCCGAGGCCCGAGAGGTCTGCGATCCGTCCCGTTCGGTCAGGACGGAGTGCGGGTCGTCCACTACAGCGGGCCGCGGACGCGCATCAAGGCCGATGTGTACGTGTGGTTGCCGCCGCAGTACGGCCAGCCCGCCTACAAGCACAGGCTGTTCCCGACGATCGAGCTGCTGCCCGGTTATCCCGGCCCCGTCCACAACTGGTTCACCCTGCTCAACATCACCGGGCTCCTCAGACAGGAGATGGCGAGGGGCGAGGTGGAGCCCGCCATCCTCGTGGCCCCCACCATGCAACTGGCGCCGGGTCTCGACACCGACTGCACCGACATCCCCGGCGGTCCCGCAGCGGAGACCTGGGCGGCGGAAGACGTCCGCGACATGGTGACCGCCAATTTCCACGCGCGCAAGGACGGGGCGGGCTGGGCGGCGATGGGGTACTCGGAGGGCGGTTTCTGCGCCGTCAAACTCGCCGTCCAGCACTCCGGGCAGTACGCCGCCGCCGTCAGCCTGTCCGGATACTTCACGCCGACCGCACCGGCCGTCACGCGGTCGCCCGCGCTTCTGAAGGCCAACGATCTGTTACAGGTGCTGGGCAAACACCGTCCGAAGGTGTCGCTGCTGGTGATGGGCACCCGTCAGGACTCGGACACGGCACTGGACGTCACCCGGCTGCGTGACGTCGTTCGTGCCCCGACCCGGGTCTTCTCATCCATCCTTCCCACCGGCGGCCACAACTACGGCATATGGAGTTCGATGCTTCCCGTGGCCATAAAGTGGATCTCCAAAGAGCTGGGCGCCCCTCGCCTGCTCCACTCGTGACCTGTGGCAGGGGTGCGCTCTCGTCCGGCGGTCGAGGTGTCGGCTCCCGTTAGCCATGGCGGTTTTACCGCTCGCCAACGGAAATGGTGCACTATAGCCGGATGTCTCCTCTTCACAAGAGTGACATGACCATAGATGATCGACATCCTCGGCGGGCTGCGAGAATCGCGCGCCGAGCACGGTTCCGCATGCGGGCGGCCCTCCTGCTCGTGATCATGGTCCTGGGTCTCACCCTCGACCTCCCGGGCACCGCGGTGATGGAGACCGGAATGGTGGCCCATGTGACCGTCGCGCACGCCAGGGCCTTCGCCGCGAGCCCGTCCGCTCCGCTCGCCGTCAGTCCGGGGAGAGCCCCGTCGCACGCTCCCGCAACGGTGAGGACGGTGGTCGGGCTGGGCGACTCGGTGCCGGCCGGGTCTGCGTGTGACTGCAGCACCTACGTCTCGCTGATCGGCGAGGCCCTGGCCGCGCGGCAGGGTACGGACGTCGTCACCGAGAACCTCGCCGCCTCCGGGCTCACCACCCAGGGGCTGCTCGACCAGCTCGAGGACGACTCCGCGCGGAAGACCCTGGTCTCCGCCAATCTGACGATCATCACGATCGGCGCCAACGACTTCGACAGCAGCACCATCAAGGATGACGACTGCGGGCCGAGCATCAGCATGGCCTGTTACAAGGACGATCTGGTACGGCTACGCGCCAACATGGACGCCATCCTGGCCAAGCTGCGCGTGCTGCAGACACGGCGGGGAAGCCGGATCCTCGTGACCGGCTACTGGAACGTCTTCATGGACGGCGCCATGGCACGGGCCGAGGGGGACAGGTACGTCACCAACAGCGACAGTCTCACGCGCGCGGTGAACGACACGCTCGCCGCGTCGGCCGAGGCCGCGGGGGTGCGGTACGTCGACCTGTACACGCCGTTCAAGGGCGAGAGCGGAGCCGGGGACGACACCGCCCTCCTCGCCGACGACGGCGACCATCCCGGAGCCACCGGGCACCGGCTCATCGCCCGCGAGGTGCTCTCGGCCCTTTCCCAGGACTGACGCCAATGCCGGTTCACCCGGGTGAGCTCGGCCTTTTCCCCGGCCTGACGCGACGCCGGTTCATCCCCTGCGGGAGCACCGGTCCTCCCCCTGAGCCAAGCGGGCAAGTGAGCGCGGAGGGACAACCCTGATCCTTGGCCTCCCCTCCGGGCCTGGCCAGGACCGATGTCCGGGCAGAGCTTCCATGAGCCGTAGTCGTTCGTCCTGGACGATGCCTTCGGGGTTCCCCCGAGGTTCCATCAGGGGCGATCCCCGATGTATGCCTGCCGTGCCTTTGCGAGGATCATGATGTGAAGAAAATGGTGATGGCGGGAGGCATGCTGGCCCTTGCGGCGCTCCTGACGGGATGCGGGCTGGGGAACATCAACGCCTCCGTCCAGCGGGACACCGCGACCTACCAGATCACGGACAAGGTGGCCACGGTGAACGTCACGACCCGGTCCGGCGACATCGTGATCACCGAGACCGGCGGCAGCGCCATCCAGGTCGTCGAGATGCTCCGATGGAGCGACGAGAGGCCCAAGACCGACCACAAGGTCGATGGCGACACGCTGTCCGCGTCCTACGACTGCCCGGGGAGCTGGGGCAGTTGCAGAGTCGACTACAAGATCGAGGTCCCCAAAGGGATGCAGGTGGAGCTGAAGGCCGGTTCTGGCGACATCACGCTCAACTCCCTGACGGGGCCGATCAACGCCTCCACCGGATCCGGCGACGTGAACGGCGCTGGCCTGGCGGGAAAGAAGGTCTTCACCAAGACCGGATCGGGCGACGCCGAGCTGAAGTACACCGTCGTCCCTGACAGCGTCGAAATGAGGACCGGCTCGGGCATTGCCACCGTCTATCTTCCTGACGGGCCGTACGACGTGAAGACCCAGGTGAACTCGGGCGACAAAAAGGTTTCCGTGCGGAACGACGCGAGTTCTCCGCACAAGGTCGTGATGAACGCGGGTTCCGGCGACATCAATGTGCTGCCCGGATGACCGCGTGAACATGCCGTGGGCACCGACCGGGTGAACACGCCGTGAGCACACGCCGTGGGCACCGCGCCGTACCCAGGAACGTCGTCCTTGTCCGTCCCGCATGAGCGTGCGCCGCGCTCCGGGCGGCGGCCACGGAAGCTTTGGCGTGCGCTGGAAATGATCAAGTCTAGGGTTCTCCGCCTGACGGGCGCGCGTCCATCCGGGATCCGGCACACGAGCTCCCTGGCGCGTCGCGACGCGTACGCCCGCGCCAGGGAGCGGAACCCCTGCCCGGACGCCCGAGTGGGAGCGAACAGGCGGCCGAGCAGGGGCCGGTCGTGGTTCGGATGGCCCGTGGTGTGTCAGGGATAGGGGTGAGGTTCGGGGTTGACGGCACCGCCGTAGGCGGCGAAACGGGGGTGAAGAGGCTGGGGTGCGCTGGGCAGGCACAGACTGAGGGTGTCCGGTGACCACACGCGGCAGACGGTGAGGCCGAGCCGGCGGACGTCCGGTGTGGTGATGTCGAGGTAGCCGAGATGTTTGCCGGTCGTGGCGAACGCGTCGACCAGGTGGGCGGCACAGGCACGGGTGTCGGCGGTGACGTCTGGGGGCAGGTCACCGGCCGAGGCCTGGGTGTGCACGGCGAATCGGCGCTCCACGATCGCCGCGTTGGCCGGCTCGGTGTAGTAGGCGACATTGTCGGCCAGGTCGAAGAAGTCGTCCTTGCCGGATGTGTGGACGGCGCCGTCGGTGGTCCGTTTGGCCGCCATCCAGGTCGCGTAGCGGAACACGGCGATGGCTTCGAGCAACGCCTTGTACATGGCGTAGGGGAGTCGCAGGTCACTGCCCAGACCGGCGGCGACCGGGACGGAGGCGGTGTGGCCGCTGCGGTAGAGGCAGGCGATGGTGAAGCCGGGGAGGTCGGGATTGGGCAGCAGGTGGAACTCCGGTGGTGGAGCGCCCCTGTGCCAGTAACGCTCGATCAGCTTGTCGAGGGCACGCAACCGCGCGTCGTGCCGGATCAGGACGGAGGGCCGGTCGCTGTGCCAGTGTCCCATGACGGAGTCGAGCTGGATGAGCTCCTCGATGGCGCTGAGCAGTGCCTTGCCGGGGTCGCTGTGGGTTGCGGTTCCGGTGGTGACGGCGGCGTTCAGCCAGGGTTCGCCTTCCTTGCGCCGTGGCTGGTAGCCGACCATCGTGAGCTGGGCCGGTGCCCAGTACGTGCTCTCGCCGGTGAGTGAGCGCATGGGCAACCAGCCCATCGGGGCATCGGGGTCGAACCTCTCGAACAGGAAGCCGGGCCGTTCGAGCTGCGTGTCCGTGAAGAAGACGCAGTTGTCCTGAGCCGGGATGCTGTTTCCCCGCTCGGCCATCTCGCGGTAGCCGGCGAACCGGATCCGGTCGCGGTGCTGCGCCGGGAAGGAGTAGTGGCAGTAACGTTCGGCCGATTCGCCGAGGGACTTGATGAGCGGCTCGTCGAGGAGGACGCCGGCGCCGCCGAGGTGATGGCTCTCCGGTGGCAGCGGGCGCCCGTTGTGGAAGATGTGCACGCCGGTCAGCTCGGCACCCGCGATGGCGATCCGCGGCTCGCCTCTGCCGCGGACGCTGAACTTCAGCCGCGGCGTCAGCCCGCACAGGGGATTGACCATCCGGCGCGACAGCACGCGGGTCGCCGTGTCGAACGGCGTGGTGCGCAGGGTGAGGCGCGCCGGGGCGTCAGCCATTGAGCCACTCCTTCGCCTCGAAGTACAGCTCGGTCTCGTCGCGCTGGGCGACGGGGGAGCAGGCCGCGCAGCCGGGCACCTGGAGCACCTCGTTTATCGTGGTCTCCCAGGTCGGCAGGTAGAACCCGAGCATCTTCCCGCTGGTGAAGGAGGCGCCGGTACGTGCGAGGTTGATCGCTTCGAGTGCCAGGTAGGAGCACAGCAGCGAGGACAGCGCGGGCAGGATCGGTGAGCGCCCGCCGGAGACCTCGGCGCGGGTGAGCGCGTTCTTGTAGTGGAGGTATCCGCTGCTGTCGGCGAGGTTCATCATGAGGCGCGTCTCCAGGCAGGCGTAACACGGGCCGCCTCCCGGATGGAAGGTCGGCCCGACGAGCAGGAACGGCCCGTCGATCACGCCGTGCAGCCAGGGCATGCCGACCTCGAGCGCCACCCGGTTGAACAGGGCGCCGGCCACCGGGTCGGCCTGCGGGCCCGCCCACACGACGATGCCGTCCCGCCAGAGGGCGAATTCCTGGACGACCTCCTGAAGGCGCAGGCCGTGCGTGGTCCATCCGGAGTCGGCGGACTCCAGCATCCGCAACGCCGGATCGGCGCTGGCGTCCGTCACCACCAGGTCGGGGTCGCTGGCCGCGATCAGCTCGGCGACGCGCGCGGCGAGTTCGGGGTCACCGATCACCCGCACCGGCCTGACCGGCGTGGGGATGCCGCGCAGCGGGCCGGTGTAACGGTCGAGGTAGTGATCGAGGGCGCAGGAGGCGGACTCCTCCAGCGCGTTCAGCGCGCGCAGCCGCTCAAGAAGCGCGGAGAGCTCCTCGGGGCCGACGCCCTCCCGCTTGGCGACGTCGGCGAGGTCCTGCCCCCCGTCGAGAGCGCTGACCACCGAGAACAGCCAGCCGCGCCGGGCGTCGTCGGTGATGGTGTGCGAGGTCGAATTCCACACGCCGTTCCTGAGCTCGACGACATCGGGGGAGTGCCCGATGATGGAGAACGAACGCTTGATTCGCGGTGATGCTTCCTCTGTCACGCCTGTTTTCTCCAGTTCGGGCTGGCGGGTACTCGACGGGATCAATCACTGGTTTCCGGCCGGCCGAGGATGATCAGGTGCAGCAACGCGGTCCGCAGCCCGTCGGCGCCGAGGACCTCGTTGGCCTCGTCGTCGAAGTAGGTCGACCAGTCCGTGCTTCCCAGCCCGAGCGCGGTCGCGGTGAGGTGGATGTGCTCCGACATCGCCCCCACCTCGTGCAGCACGAACCGCAGTCCCCGGGGACCGTACTTGCGCATCGACCGCCACGGCCGGCCCACGAGGAGGATCACCAGCGCCGCCCGGTCGACGCGGAGCAACTCGGGGAACTCCTCAACTCCGCAGCGCAGGAACGCGGCCAGGTCCTCGGCGTCGCCGTAGTGGTGGAGGACGTCGAGCCGTGGCGCGTACCGATACAGGCCGGGCCCGATGCCCGTCACGTCGCGCGCGGCGATGTGCAACTCGACGGGGTACAGCCCGCCGCCGCTGGGCACGGCGCGATGCGGCCTGCCGGGAGGGTGGCCGAGGTGGGCGCCGGCGGCCCGCAGCAGCGCGGCCACCTCGGGCAGCGTCGCGGATCGGCCGTCGAAGAGCCGGACGCTGCGCCGGAGCGCGATCGCCTGGTCGATCGGCATCCGCGCGGGCGCCGAGTCCGGCAGGTCGACGCGGTGCGAGGCGGGCACGGTCTCCTCGTCGGTGTGGCTCAGCATCTCGGTGGCCTCGGGGGTGAGGTAGTCGGCCGCCGAGCGTTGCGTCTCCCGGTCGTGGCGTCTCAGCCGGGTGGCGCAGAGGAACTCCTCGGCCGGTGAGACCGATCGGGCGAGCCCGAGGTGGGCGTGGCGGAGCTGGTTGGTGCGAAAGGCCGTGCTGTCCAGCCATGGGCTGGCCGCGCGGAAGAAGTTGGCGCTGATCGCAGCCCGCGCGACCGCCGAGTTGTCCGAATCCAATCTCGTCTCCAGGAACAGCCGAACGCGTGAGAAGGGCCGTGTCCCGGCCATGGCGGCCGGGACACGGTGGTATCGCGGTGTTACTCCTGCTCTGCGCTAGTCACCGCAGCGGAAGAGGAGGACGAGATCGGGGCGACGAGTACCTTGCCGTCGTCCACTGTCGGGCAGGCGCTCAGGTTCTCGGTCGAGGTCGCCGTCGAAAACGACATGACTTTCTCCTTTCGAGGGGGTGGGTTACCGCCGGTGAGGACTTCGGCCTCACCGGATTCCCGCGATTCCCGATCGCGGGAGCCTTGGGCCGAGCCTGTTTGGCGCAGGCTCGGAATGCGCGCCGATACGTGTGATGGGGCCTCACGGTCACGGTCCTGACAGGTTCGGGTGCCGGCCGCTCATCGTCATGGCCTGTCGACCCGCCGCAGTCCGAGGTGGGCGACGGACAGCGTGCCTCTGTCGAACAACGCGACGCCGTTGGTCGTGAAATCGAGATAGTTCGCGATCTCCTGGCCGTGACCGGTGCTTTCCGCTGTCTGCCGGCAGGCGCGCAGCCGGTCCGCCCATTCGGAGAACGTGCGCGCGTAGTCATCCCGGTGGGTCGTGACGTGAACCGGCTCCCACCACGGATCGCAGGTCCTGAGGAACTGGTCGAGCCGGAGGAGGGCGCCGGTCAGGCGCAGCCGCCGCATCGCCTCGGCGTAGCGGGCCCCCTCCTGGCCCCAGTCGCGGCTGTGCCCCAGGATCGTGGTCTCTATCCCGAGGCGAGCTCCCGGCCGGGTCCACGTGTGCGTGCGCTCGAAGAACTCGCGGCACAGCTCGGGCTGGCGATCCGACTCCTCCGCGCCCGCGAGGTTCTCCAGGAAGCCGATGGAGACGACCGCGTCGTACGGCTCGGCGGGTGTGAAGGCGCGGTAGTCCCCCTGCCGGACGGTGACCCCGCGCAACCCCGGTTCCCTGGCCGCCTGGCACGCCTCGCCGGACAGGTCGAGTCCGCAGGCCGCGGCCACGCCGTGTTCCTCACTCAGGTGGCGCAACATGCCGCCGAACCCCGACCCCACGTCGAGGACGCGTGAATCCGCTGTGACTCCCGCCCAGCGCGCCATGAGCCGGTACTTGTTCAGCTGGGCCGTTTCGAGGTCGGTGGCGTCGGCCCACAGCCCGCAGCTCAGTGCGAGGCTCTTGTCGAGCCACAGTTCATGGGAAAGCGGGCCCGTGCCGAACCCGTCTGACGCACGCTCATCGGCCAACTCACTGCCCCCCGAACGAGACCCACAGCTGTGGCCATCACCGATGACCAGCGCCACCGGCAGGTGGCTACCGGTCAACCATCGTTCGATTACAAAGAGTTGTCAAGCGATTACTTTGAGAGACGTCAAGTGGGACGCGGGCACCCTCGGCACCACCTCCGCGGTTCAGCCGCGCAGGTAGGTCAGGACGGCCAGCACGCGGCGGTGGCCGTCCTCGGCGGGCAGGTCCGGCTTCATGAAGATGTTGCCGATGTGCTTGGCAACCGCGGCGTCGCTGATGCCAAGGAGGCGGGCGATCGACGGGTTGGCGCGGCCCTCGGCCATCTGGACGGCAGGAAGCCGAGCGGGTTGCCCGTGACCGCCCGCCACGCCGAAACGCCGTTCGTCACCCAGACAACACTACGAGTGGCGCCCGCCTCGGGAACGGGCCCCCGGTGGAGGGCGGACGGTAGACCTGGCACTACCGCCGGGTGACCGCCCGTCGTGGAGTTCGCCGACGACTTCCCGTTCGGCCTCCCGTTCGGCTCCGGCGAGAGGCGCTCCGGTGGCAGCAATTGGTCAGCTTTCGCTGAATTCAGCATTTACTGTAGTACAGCGCTCGCTGTATCGTCGTGGACATGCTGACCGTCGCCACACGCCTGGAGGCCATGGCGCGGCTGGGGAAAGCCCTGGCCGACCCGACCCGATGCCGTATCTTGATCGCTCTGCTGGAGGGGCCGGAATACCCCGCTCGCCTGGCCGAACGTCTGGATCTCACCAGATCCAACGTCTCCAACCATCTGGCCTGCCTGCGAGGCTGTGGCCTGGTGGTCGGGGTCGGGGAAGGGCGCCAGACCCGGTACGAGATCGCCGACCGGCGTCTCGCGCACGCGATAGACGACCTGCTCGGTGTGGTGCTGGCGGTGGAGACCGGCGAACGGTGCCTGAACGACGGGCCCGGGACGGACTGCCCGTGACCGGCCTTCACCTCGGGCCGGGTCCCGCTCGCCGGGTCGCCCTGCGTCGGCGAATCCGGCTTCTCGTGGCCGCGACCATCGCCTACAACGTGGTTGAGGCGATCGTCGCGATCACCGCGGGTACGGTCGCGTCATCGGGGGCGCTCGTCGCGTTCGGTCTCGACTCTGTGATCGAGGTCGCCTCGGCCGCCGCGGTTGCCTGGCAGTTCTCCAGCCGTGATCCGGAAGCCCGCGAGCGGATCACGTTGCGGATCATCGCGCTGTCGTTCTTCGCCCTGGCCGCCTATGTCACGGCCGATTCGGCTCTGACCCTGACCGGTGCCGGCGAGGCGGAGCACTCGACCGCGGGGATCGTGCTCGCCGTGCTCAGCCTGATGGTCATGCCGTTCCTGTCGGCCGCGCAGCGCCGTGCCGGTCGCGAACTCGGTTCGGCGAGCGCGGTCGCCGACTCGAAACAGACCCTGCTGTGCACCTACCTATCGGGCGTACTCCTGGCCGGGCTCCTGCTTGACAGCCTGCTCGGCTGGTCGTGGGCGGATCCCGTCGCCGCTCTGGTCATCGCCGTCGTGGCGGTCAAGGAGGGCCGTGCAGCCTGGCGCGGGGACGCCTGCTGCGCTCCTTCTCCATCCTTGGCCGGTGACGGCGACTGTGGCTGTGATCGATGACAGTGCGCCGCCCGTGCCGGAGAACATCGGCCCAGGGGTGTCAAGGACTGCGCGACGTGCCGGATAAGGTGCGGCGGACACAACACGGGGACATCGGAAAGGCGTGCGACGCGTGCATGACGTCAGCCGAGCCGGACTGGACCGGGGCTGCGCCGGTGAGGCCGGCCGGGCCGTCGAGCCGCAGAAAAGACGTCCGACCGAGCCCGAAAAGCACATGCCTGACAGGAGACACACATGCGAATTCTGGTGACGGGTGCCGCGGGCGGCATCGGCACCCAGCTCAGGCCGCGAATGGCCAGGGACGGACGGGTACTGCGGCTGCTCGACGTCGTCCCCGTCGAACCCGGGCCGGGTGAGGAGGCGATCACGGCCGACATCACCGACCCGGAGGCGATGGCCGGGGCCATGCACGGCGTCGACGCCGTGCTCCACCTGGGAGGCCACAGCACGGAACAGCCATGGGCGGACATCCTGGATGTCAACATCAACGGCACCTACGTGGTGCTGGAGGCCGCCCGCCAGGCCGGGGTCCAGCACGTCGTCCTGGCGAGCAGCAACCACGCCGCCGGGTTCCATCCACGGACGGCCGAGGCCCCCGACTACCTGTTCCCGCGGCCCGACACCTTCTACGGCGTCGGCAAGGTCGCGATGGAGGCGCTCGGCTCGCTCTACCACGACCGGTACGGCCTGGCCGTGACGTGCCTGCGCATCGGCTCGTGCTTCCCACGGCCGAAGGAGCCGCGCATGCTCTCCACCTGGCTGTCTCCCGACGACTGCGCCCGCCTGGCCGAGGCGTCCCTGGTCGCCGAGGGGTTCCACGTGGTCTGGGGCGTCTCCGCCAACACGCGACGCTGGTGGTCCCTTGAGGAGGGCCGCGCCATCGGCTTCGAGCCGAAGGACGACGCCGAGGTCTACGCGCGGGAGCTCATCGCCCAGCACGGCGAGCCCGACCCCGACGCCATGGCCCATGCACTGCTGGGCGGTTCGTTCTGCCGTCCCGAACTCGATGTCGACAACCTCACGACGCGGAAGCGGTGACCATGGCCCAGACCGTGAACCCAGTGGTGGAACGGGCGGCGACCGCGGGGGCGGCATGGCGCGCGACCCCGGCCCAGGAACGGGCGCGGGTGCTGGCGGACGTCGCCGACGCGTTGTTGGCGCATGCCGACGAGCTCTGGCCTGTCGCCGACGCCGAGACCCATCTCGGTGAGGTGCGCCTGCGTGGCGAGATCGCCCGTACGGCGTCGCAGTTCCGGCTCTTCGCCGACGTGCTCAGGGACGGCGGCCACGTCGAGGCGGTGATCGACCACGCCGACCCCCGGGCGACTCCTCCCCGGCCGGACGTGCGCCGGATGAACCACCCCGTCGGGGTCGTCGCGGTGTTCTCCGCCAGTAACTTCCCGTTCGCGTTCTCCGTGGCGGGCGGCGACACCGTCTCGGCGCTCGCGGCGGGCTGCCCGGTGGTGGTCAAGGCCCACGAGGGCCATCCGCGCACCTCGGACCTGACCGCCGCGGTCGTCCGGCGGGCCCTGCCTGACCCCGATCTGCTCGGCCTCGTGCACGGCTTCGACACCGGTGCCCCGCTCGTCCAGCACCCGCTGGTGAGGGCGGTCGGCTTCACCGGCTCGGAGGCGGGTGGCAGGGCCATCCAGAAGCTGATCGACGAGCGGCCGGATCCGATTCCGTTCTACGGCGAACTGGGCAGTGTCAATCCGGTCGTCGTGCTGCCCTCGGCCGACCCCTCCACGGTGGCCGCCGGGTTCGCGGCCTCGCTGACACTCGGCGTCGGCCAGTTCTGCACCAACCCCGGCCTGCTCTTCGTGCCGGGTGAGCCCGGGGAGCCGCTCGGCGGCGGGAGATACGAGCGGGCCATCGGCGCTGCGGTCGCCGCGACCACCGGCGGTGTGATGCTCACCACGAGGATCCGCGACGGCTACCTGCGCGGCATCGAGCGGCTGGTGGAACGGGCAGGGACGGGCGAGGGGGTGACCGTGCTCGCGAACGGCGCTTCCGGGACCGGTCAGGACGCGGTGGCGCCGCGTGTCTTCGCCGCCGACCTGGAGGCGTTCACCGAGGGGCTGCCGGAGCTGGCGGAGGAGTGTTTCGGCCCTGCCGCGATAGTCGTGAAATATCAAGATCCGTCGGACCTTCCCGCGGTACTGCGGCGGTTGCCGGGATCGTTGACCGCGACCATCCACGCCACAGACCCCGAGGAGGCTCGCGACCTCCTCGAAGTCCTCGACCGGCTCGCCGGCAGATTGATCTGGAACGGCTGGCCGACCGGGGTCGCGGTCTGCTGGGCCATGCACCACGGCGGCCCGTGGCCCTCGTCGACCGCCCCCGCCCACACCTCGGTCGGTGCGGCCTCCATCAGGCGATGGCTGGCCCCGGTGGCCTACCAGGACTGGCCCGCCGTACTGCTCCCTCAGGAACTGCGGGACGACAACCCCCTCGGCGTGCCCCGGCGGGTTGACGGACACCTACACGGCTGAGCGGTCGTCTGGCGCGGGCCGGCCACGTCGACGTTGTCCATCTCGCCGCCCGGGTGTCCCACCGCTACCCGCGCCTCTTTCTCCAGGGTCGGCCGCCGGCTGGCACCGTGCTTCGGTGCCCGCCGCTCTCATCCTCTGAAATGCTGAACGGGAAACCGCGCCACCCTGCCCACGCCAGGACCGGCGCCCGGCTTCCCCTTGCGGAGAGGACCAGCATGCCCATCGTCTTCCAGTACGCCGATGACGCCGAGCGTGAGCACGCGGAGAAGCTCGCCGCGGCACGCCAGCAACTCGCCCATGAGGAGATGCTCCTGCCGACGTGGGAGGAACTGGCCGACGAGGAGCGCGAGAAGGCCATGGTGGAGGCGGCCCGGTACCTGCGGGCCGGGCGCAGGGCCGGGCTGTACGACGTGGACAGGGCTCAGCCGGTCACCACCAGGGTGCGCGACACCAACGGCAAGCCGATCGCCCGCGACGAGTACGAGGCCGTCCTTCGCACCTGGATCGAGAAGAACGGCACCGGAGAACGGCTCGCCCTGCTGGACAGGGCGGAGCTGTCCGTCGTGACCGCGCTGCTGGACGAGCTGTGCGGCGCCTATCCCAAGGAGCGACTTGGCCAGTTTGCCCGGGAGATGGCCATGAAACTGAACGACCGGGGCAGCATCTGACAAAAGCCCGGCCGGTCGCCGGGGCATTCCGACCGGACGCCCCTCGTCCCAGCCTCACCGTTCAAAGGGAACACAATGAACAAGTTGTCGTTGACAGCGCTGGTCTCCCAGCAGCTCGAACATGCACGCACCGCGTCGAGCGGGCGCAGCGCACACACCGTGTACGGCGGGCACGAACATTCACTCCGTCAGACGTTGATCGCACTCGACGCCGGACAGCGGCTCGGTGAGCATGAGAATCCCGGTGAGGCCACCGTGCACGTCCTGCACGGGCGGGTCCGGCTGAGCGCGGGTGACGACTCGTGGGACGGCTCGGCCGGTGACCTGCTGATCGTGCCCGAGGCCCGGCACGACCTGGAGGCGGTCGAGGCGGCCGTCGTGCTTCTCACCGTCGCCCTCGATCGTTCGCCCCGGCACGACCGGTAGCGGGTCTCGCCGCGACGATCGCCGGTGAGGGAGAGAACAACCGGCATGACCGGTGAATCCGCTCCGCGGAGTCCGGGTTCCGGCGCTGTCAGGGGAGCCGCGGAAACACGGGAGCCGGAAACACGCGGCCCGGCCGGCTCGGTCCGACCGGGGTGTCCTGACGGGGCGTGTTCACGTCGTCAACCGCGGGAGACCGGCGGCTTGATCCGCACCCGCTCCTCCTCGGGGCAGCTGTCGATGTCGTCGAGCTGCTCGCGGATCGTCTGCCGCAGGTCGTCGTAGTCCCGGAAGGAGTAGTCGTTGAACAGGGTGTAGCCGGTCCACATCAGGTTGGCGCACACCCGCGGGTGCACCCGGCCCGTCGCCGCACCCATGCCGACCAGCGCCACCGACGCGATGCTGCCCGGCTCCTTCTCGTTCTGCATGTGGATGGCCTGGAACGCGGCGGCACACGCCAGAGCCACGTTGAGCGTCTCGCTCACGTTCTGCACCGACTGCACCATCGTCGGCGTCGAGATCAGGAACTTCGGGTTGGTCGCCCCGGAGGACACGCACACGGCACTTCCCACCGGCAGCGATCCCCCGAACCGGTCGCGGATCGCCCGCTGGACGCGCAACTGGATCCCGGCCCCGAGATGGCGTTTGATGACCGCATCGACCCCGCCGTCCATCCGCCCGCGGGAGTTGGTCGGGTTGACCCAGGCGTCGACATCCTGGTCGAGGATCGACCCCTTGCGGATCTCGATCTCAGGAGTGTCGGCGAACGCCGCCCTCCATGCGTGCACCACCTCCGCGTTGATGTCCGCCAGCACTACCTTGAGCAGCGGCTTCACACGCTCGACGGTCATGGTTCACTCCGGTCGCGGGAAGGGGTGTTTCCGACGTCCACGAAGATAGCGGGCCGTACCGACAAAAGAGATCTTGGCCTGAGATCTGGGAGTGATCTCGTCGTTTGCCAACGTACGGACCCGGGGTTAGCCTGCCGTGAACCTTCCGTGGATCAGGCCTCGAAGCACCCTGACGTCCGCGGCAGGAAAGCCCATCCGCTCCACCGGGTGGGCTTTCTGGTTCTCCGACACCGTATCCGGGGCCTTCGCGCGACACGATTCCCCCGCCCGATCACCCGTGCCGTCACCGGCACGGCCCGCCAATCCGGGAGCCCACGATGAGCGAAACCCGCGCCTCAACCCCGCCCGGCCCGAACGACCCGCTGGCCCTCGCGGAACTCTTCAAAGGCGGCGGAGAGGCGTGGCTGCCGCTCCTGCAGCCGGTCATCGAGGCGCAGCCCGCCGCGGACACGTTCATCGGCCCGGGCCGTAGCCCGCAGATCGTGCCCGTCAGGGAACTGACCTTCCAGGCGCTCAAGCCCAACCCGCCGCACAAGTGGAAGGTCGTCGTCTTCGGCCAGAACCCGTACCCGCGGGCCGAGAGCGCCACCGGCATCGCCATGTTCGACAACACCTTCCACGACTGGAGCGACAGCCAGTTCGGCAAGGTCATCACCATCCGCTGCATCATCAAGGCGGCGGCGATGTGGAAGCACGGCATCCCCAAGAAGACGCCGATCGCCGACATCCGCGCCCTCCTGAAGAAGCACGACACCGTGCAGCCGCCGGAGTGGTTCCAGGCGATGCTCACGCAGGGCGTGTTGCTTCTGAACGCGGCACTCACCGCCAGCGGCGACGGGGCGATGGCCACCGACCGGCACACCGCGTTCTGGCGACCGGTCGTCGAGAGGCTCGTCGAGGAGATCCTGAAGGCCAAGCAGAACGCCGAAGAGAACGATCGGGGTGTGGTGTTCGCGTGGTGGGGGGCGCACGCCCGCAGCCTGAAAGAGGTCGTGCTCCGGATCCAGGAGAAGTACCCCGAGGTGACGGTCTGGCACATCGACCACCCCAACCCCGCGGCACAGGGTGACATCTTCTGCGACGGGGAGCACTTCGCCGCGGTGAACACGGCCCTCAGGGCGCTTGGAGCCGAAGAGATCGACTGGCTGCCCAGCAAGGGATGGAACGACCTCACGGCGGCGCAGGCCACCGGGGCGGACGCCGGCACGGCCGATCGTATGGGGGCGTTCATCGCCTCCACGATGGAGTTGCACAAGCTCTACCTTGAACGGCTCGCCAGCGTCAAGGACGAGGGACTGGTACTTCCCGCGATCACCGGCGTTTTCGACACCCCGCTCATGGACTTCCGCGAGGCCGTCGCCCCGGTGGCCGCGCTGTTGTCGGGTCTCGACCGGCATGTGGAGCAGTCGCACCGGTTCGGCGAGCAGCAGGTGGGCGCCGCGGTCGGTGCCCTGTCCGCCGACGAGGTCGCGGCCCTCTACCTCTACACCTGCGAGTCGGCGTTCTACCGGCAGATCAACGCCACCCTGCGCAACCCGGACCGCAGCCAGATCGTCCCGTACCTCCCGTATCTGCGACTCCTGTTCGCGGCCGTGTCGCGTCTGCCGGCCCGCAAGGAGCCGCTCTGGCGCGGGGTTTCGCTGGATCTGCGGGCGCAGTACCCGCTCGGCCGGACCGTGACGTGGTGGGGCGTGTCCTCGTGTACGTCGAAACTCAGCGTGGCCCAGGCCTTCCTCGGGCGCCGCGGCAAGCGGACGCTCTTCGAGGTGCTCCCCGCACGGGCCGTCGGCATCCGTAGTTTCTCCGCGTTCACCGGCGAGGAGGAGTTCATCCTCGCCCCCGGCACGCAGCTCGAAGTGACCGATGTGAAGGTCGAGCGGGGTGGCCTGTACACCGTGAAGCTGACCGAACTGGCCGAGCAGCGCCAGGTGGCGTGAGCACCCGCGACATGGTCAGAGCCTGAGATACGGCGAAAGCCTTCTGCCGTGTTCTCCGGCAGAAGGCGATCTTCGCCTCGTGTCCGCGTTCGTCAGCTCAGCACGTGCGTACGGACGGAGCCGTCTCCACGAGTGTGCAGGGCGTTGAAGGTCATGCCGCCGGCCTTCCATCCCTCAGCGGTGCGCTCGAAGGGGATGACGTAGTTGCCCCAGACCTCCCACATGGCACCGCCGAGTTCGGGCGCCAGGAGGTTGTAGGCGTACCCCTTCACATGCGCAGTGGCGATGTCGCCGCTGATCTCGACACGGTAGTGGCCCACCAGGTGAAAGCTCTGCTTCTGCGGATGCAGACCGTTCCGCCATCCGTCGACGAGCTGGGCGCGGGTGACCTGGGCGGGCTCGCCACCGGCCAGGCTGGTGAAGTCGACCTGGACCTTCGCCTGGAAGAGCCGCTCGACGGCGTCCCATTCCTTGGCGTCCACCGTGTCGAAGATCGCATCGACGACCTCGATGATCGCGGTGCGGTCCACCAGGGTGCTCTGCTCGCTCATCTATACTCCTCCGCGCCGGGCGCATGGGGACGAACATCGGAACCGGATCGTGCGCTGGGCTCTCTCCGGGGTGGACCGGATAAGGTCCGAAGGGAAAACGGGCTGGTCAGAGCGCTGATCACTGATCGCTCTCGACCCCCGGGAATGGACATTTCTGCACTCTACCGACCGCTGGACGGGAGTCGTGGTCATTTTCATGACCGTTGGATCTACGGTGAATCGGGTGAATACGGCGGGAAGGCTCGCTGGCCGGGGGGCGGTATGACAGCTGCCCTTCTCCGCCGGACATTTCTACCTCATGCGCGTACTGGACGGATAGCTCCGATCGACCCCGGTGTGCCGAGATCCGCCCCGGAGATCCTCGACGCCCCGGCGTGGCTCGGTGGTCGCCCCCCATGACATACGGCGGATCGTGCCGGCCCGCTCTCGTTTCGGAGCGTGAGCCTGACAGGATGGTCGCGGGGAGATCCGCTCGTCGCCTCCGGCGCCGCGCCTGACTCAACGGCCGGAAAGCGGCGGCTCCGAAGGCGGGAGGGGGACGGCTGTTTCGGTTCCGACGGTGAAGCTCGCCGCGGCGACGAGCAGGCAGAGGACCGCCCCGATCCCGAACAGCAGGGCGGTCACCTTCCTCCGGGTGATCCCGGCCACGATGGCCGCGAGCATGGGCGTGATGACACCGACCGCGGCTGTGGCGATGAGGAATTGCACGGTGTAGCCGCTGTCGGCGGATTCTGAGGTTCGTAACCCTTCTGAGGCCGTCTGCAGAAACAGGTATGGGGTTCCAAGCAGCCAGGACAGGCCCAGGAAGACCAGGACGAGGCCACTCCGGATCCTTGGTTTTTCGGCTTCTGATTCCATGGTCCGGATTATCTGTGAGCGTGGGCCATGTAAATAGGGGGCGAAATGCTTAATCCAGCGTGATGGGCATACCTTTTGTTTATCGCCTGCCGTACGGGTTCCCCTGGGCGCCTGTCACGTTGGGGCGCCGTGTCCACAGGGTGCTCGGCGGACCGAGTGCCCATCGCTCTGCAAGCTCACGTTCCGTCCGCTTCGGCCAGCTCTTCCCCGTGGCCGCAACGTCGCCGGAGAGTCGAAGAGCCCGGTGCCGTTCCGCTCAACCGCGCCGCATGCCGGACCTGATCAGCAGCCAGAGCAGATACGGCGCGCCGACGACGTCGGCGGGCAGCAGCACGTCCAGCACCGCGAACTGTGCGGCGAGGTCGTTGGACCAGCCCCAGGTGACCACACGTTCTGGCTTCTTGCCGATCACGGCATCGCCGAGGGCGCTGCCGATGGTGACGGGGAAGGTGTCGCCGGCGGACGCGGTCGGGCTCTGCGGTGCCGAGGCTGTGCCGGGGCAGTGGCGTGCCCGCGAGTGGTAGGTGAGTGACATGCCCGTGAGAAGCCGTGCCCGTGAGAAGCCGTGCCCGTGAGAAGCCGTGCCCGTGAGAAGGGGCCGCCCTCAGCCCGCGGCCTTCTTGATGAGCGCGCCGATCCGTGCCTCGTTATCGGCGGTCAACTCCGTCAGAGCGAAGGCGGTCGGCCACATGGTGCCTTCGTCGAGGTTCGCCGGGTCATTGAAGCCAAGCGTGGCGTACCTCGCCTTGAACTTCTGTGCGCTCTGGAAGAAGCAGACGATCTTGCCGTCCCTGGCATACGCCGGCATCCCGTACCAGAGCTTCGGCGAGAGGGTCGGCGCGTTGGTTTTGACGATGTCATGGAGCCGCTCGGCGAGGACGCGGTCCGCCTCCTCCATCTCGGCGATCTTCGCGAGCACCTCGCTCTCCGTGTCCGCCTTGGCCGCGCGCGGGCCGCGTCGCGCGGACGCCTTCAGCTCCCGGGCGCGCTCCTTCATCGCGCTCCGCTCCTCGTCCGTGAATCCGTCGTACTTCTCCGCGGCCGCATCGGTGGACGTCTGCGTGTCCTTCATGGCAGTTTTCCTCTCTTAAAAGGGTTGATTGGGGTGATTTCACGTTAGAGATTCGCCCTGGTGAAGGCTTCTCAAAAACTGATCGGTATCCGCACCGCTCGCCGGATGGAGCGGGAGTGTTCCCGTGCGACGCTCAGCCGAGCCAGCGGCCGTCGCGCATGAGGTCGCGTCCCCGCAACTCGTTCGCCTCCCGCCAGGCCTGGACGCGCCGTGGCCTGATCAGGAAGTACTGGTAGGGCTCGTCGAGCTCGCGCGGATCGAAACCGGTCCTGGCAGCGAACGCGTCGCCCGTCTCCGGGGCGAGGTCGGCGAGGTCCACCGGCTCGGCGGTGCCGTCGACGACGACGACGTCGCGCGTCGGCCCGAGGGCGAGCCGTACCCGTCCGTCCGCCAGCAGGTTGCGGCCGGTGACCGAGGCGCGTGGCGTCGAGATGAGGAACGCGGTCCCGTCCCAGAGGTAGGAGAGCGGGATGAGGTGGACGCCCGGGGAGCCCGGCGTCGCGACCCAGAGATCGACGTCGCTCTCCAGTCTCGCGCGAGTGTCCCGCAGCCTCTCCTCGAGCTCACGCGGCGGCACGCCTGCCATGGTTCCTCCCGTCACGTCAGGGCGTGGTCGTCAGCGACGCGGCCTCGCACGCGAACCTGTCCGGGTCGGTGAAAGACCCGACGCGGCGGTGAACTCGACGTACTTTTCGATGGATGTCATGGCGTTCACGCTAGTTGTGGCTCGGTGACCGGCGCTTCTCGATTCCTGACCGGTCTCGTCACCTGTTTCGCCACGCACGACGGCATCCCCGCCGCGGCGTCCGCCACGCGACGCTGGTAGACGCTGGGCGGCATGCCGACCAACTCGGTGAAGCGGGTGCTGAAGGTACCCAGCGACGAGCAGCCGACCGCGAAGCAGACCTCGGTGACGCTGAGGTCGCCACGGCGCAGCAGCGCCATCGCGCGCTCGATGCGACGTGTCATCAGATAGGCGTACGGTGACTCGCCATAGGCAAGCCGGAACTGGCGGCTGAGGTGCCCGGCCGACATGTTCGCGCTGCGGGCGAGCGCCTCGACGTTCAGCGGCTGCGCGTACTCCCGGTCGATCCGATCGCGGACGCGGCGCAGTCGCGCGAGGTCGTTCAGGCGATGTGCCGTGGTAAGCGCGCGCCCCCATGCGGGATGACACATGAGAGAACTCCTTTCATCGATGTTCGCGAACACCTGGGCTGTCGATTGCCGAACGGCTCAGCGAAGCTCCTGGATGCGGACCAGGTTGCCCGCGGGGTCGCGGAAGGCGCAGTCACGGATGCCGTACGGCTGCTCCGTCGGCTCCTGGACGACCTCGGCGTCGCCGGCCTGCAGCTTCTCGAAGGTGCCGTTGAGGTCCCGGGTGGCCAGCAGGATCCAGCCGTAGGTGCCCTTGGCCATCATCTCGGTGATGGTACGGCGTTCGTCCTCGGTGATGCCGGGGTCGGCGGCGGGCGGCGCCAGGAGGATGGACGTGCCGGGCTGGCCGACGGGGCCGACCGTGATCCAGCGCATCTTGCCCTGTCCGACGTCGCTGCGCACCTCGAAGCCGAGGGTGTCGCGGTAGAAGGCCAGGGCGGCGTCCGGGTCGTCATGCGGAAGGAAGCTCGTGTGAATGGTGAGGTCCATGGCCGTC
This sequence comes from Streptosporangium sp. NPDC051023, assembly GCF_040689595.1. Classification (NCBI taxonomy): domain Bacteria; kingdom Bacillati; phylum Actinomycetota; class Actinomycetes; order Streptosporangiales; family Streptosporangiaceae; genus Streptosporangium; species Streptosporangium sp. NPDC051023. The sequence continues at coordinate 47,463 of NZ_JBFBCE010000050.1, forward strand.
ACGTTACCTGCGGCTCGGTGACCGGTGCTTCTCGGATCCTGACCGGTCCGGCCACCTGTTCACCCAGGATCTCCACGACCGCCTCACCGCGCCGTCGCTGAGGACGAGCCGCTGGGCGAGCCCCGCGTTGGAGTGCCCCTCGGCCATCAACCCCAGCACCTCCCGCTCCCGTGGGGTGAGGCTGGGCAGAGGGTCGAAAGACCGGCGGCCCAGGTATGGCGGAGAGGGAATCCACCTTTGGCGTCAAGCGAACGAGCCATTCCATAAACAGGTGATCTGTGAAACGTTCAATGAGTCCGGAACAGGGACTTAGGAGGATGTATGGCGACTGAAAGAGTTCCTCACGCGTTCGACCTCGACACGCTCGACATCGCGACCGTGGACCTTCCCGGTGGTGACGCGCTGATCGAGGCGATGGGATTCGGCCTCGGCAACACCGAAGTCGGGGCTTCCGGCTGTTCCTCAGGTAAGAGCTGGCTGGTCTGAGAGGTCGGCGTGCCAGGTTGTCCGGCGCGCGGGCGCTACCGCCGCGCGCCGGAGAACTCGATGCCAAGAGCCTTCGGTGGTGGCCCGGGGAAAGGCGGTCATGACTTCTCGCGGTGTGGGGGAATCGTTGGGCGCCGGTGACGGCGTGGTCGTCAGGGTGGCCGCGTTGCCGGTGGAGACGCTGGAGGAACTGCGCTGCCTGGACTCCTGGGAGGTCGTCCGGCGCGTTCTGGAGATTCGCTCCCGGCTGAGCCTGCGGGGCCGTGCCCTGGCCGAGAGGCTCGGCGGGGCGATGGACGCGGGGGCGTCGAAGCCCCGGCTGGTGGCACTGCGCAGAGCGCTCCACAACGCGCGCCGTCCGCCGGCATGGTCAGCCGAGGTGGTGGCCGCGCTGGACGGGGATCTGGGTCATGCGATCGAGGCGTGGCTGGACATGCTGGACGATCACGATCGGTTGACGGCCGAGCTGCCCGGATTGCTGAACGGGGAAGCGCGAAAACGTCACGAGGCGCTGAGGCGGTGGACCGCGGAATCCGCTTTCGGCCAGGGACTTCTGCTGGCCAGCCCGGCGCTGTCAGCGGCGGCGCGCCGGTGGCTGAACACGCCGCCGGGTACTCCGCCACCGCGCCAGGTCGAGCTGCGACTCACCAAATACCTGGCCAGGGTGGCGGCCAAGACCAGCCCCTACGCGACCTTCATGATGTCGGGCCTGGCCCGCTGGGACCCGTACGGCGAGGCCGCCGCGTGGGGCCCGTCCCCGTGGTCGTGGCGCGGGGCGGTCGAGCCGAACGTGTGGCTGCTGAGACGTCTTCTTCTCGCCCTGGGCGAGGTCGACGACCGGGTGGCCGACGGGTTCGGGGTCCGGGTGAGCGTCAGCCGGTTCGAGGACGAGGGCCGGTGGTGGGTCCTCGGCGAGGACGAGGGCGCCTATCACGGCGTCGCCGTCACCGAGTCGCTGGCGGAGCTGCTCGATGACCTGCGCGAGGGCCCGCACGGCTTCGGCGAGATACGGCGGGTGTTCGCGCGACGGGAGGTGCTGGAGCGGCTGATCGAGATCGGGCTGCTGGAGAGACTGCTCCCCGTCGCCGACCAGGCCCCCGGCCCGCTGGACGAGCTGGCCGATAGGTTCGCGGGACACGAGGCGTCCCTGGCGCTGCGGGAGGCCGGGCGGGCGCTGGCACGTTACCCCTCGACCGAAGGCGTGGCCGAGCGTGACGCGCTCGTGCGGGGGGTCCGTTCCGCCCTCGGTGACCTGGCCGCGCTGGTCACCTCGGCGGGCGGGCAGCCGATCGCACTGCCGGACAAGAACGTGTTCTATGAGAACGCGGTGTTCGAAACGCCCGCGGTGCGGCTCGGGGCGGAGCGCTGGCGGGCGGCGCTGGCGGACCTGCACGTGATCCGCGACTTCCTCGCGCCGTTCCAGCACCACACCGTGGCCAGGCTGATCGCCGGGAGCGTTTTCGCCGACCGGTTCGGCCGGGGCGAGCAGGTTCCCTTCGGCCGTTTCCACCGCCTGATCGCAGACCTGCGGGGACACGGCGCAGAGGCCGAGCTCGACGCGCTGCTCAACCACAGGGCGAGCTCCGACTCCGATGCCCTGCCGCGAACGCGGGAGCTGCGGCGGGTCCGGGACGGGGCGAGGGCGGCGCTGCGCGGCCACGCGCCCGGCCCCAACGGAACGATCGACATCGATCCGGCGTCGCTGGCCAAGCTGAGCACCGGATGGCCGGGATTCGTCGAGCCCGTGCGGTCGCTGGCCTGCCTGGTTCAGATACTCCAGGAGGCCGATCCGGTCCGTCTGGTGCTGAACGGCGTGGCGGGTGGCTACGGGGCGATGCTCGGCCGTACCCGGCGTCTGCTGGGAGACGGTGCCGGAGGCCATCGGGCGGACGGCGGGATCCTCCTGGCCGAGCTCGCCGGTCACTTCGGCAGCAACCTCAACCTGCGCTCGGTCGCCGTGCCGTACGAGATCACCTATCCCGGCTCGATCGGTTCCCTGTCCTCCGCCTTCCAGATCCCCCTCGGCGGCCTGGCCGTCCGGCATGAGCGGGACACCGATCGGCTGGTCCTGGTGGAGGCCGCCACGGGCCGGGAGGTCCGGCCGATCTACACCGGGATGATGGCGGCGGCGTTGCTGCCGAAGACCGCGCGACTGCTGCTGCACCTGTTCGGTGACCTGCCGAGCGCGACGCTTCCGACCTGGGTGTTCTTCGCCGACCTGCCGGACGCCCCGCCCGAGGGCGTCACCGCCGTGGCGAGGGTTTCGGTCGGGCACGTGGTCGTGGCGCGCGCCTCCTGGTACGCCGCGACCGCCGCCGTCCCCCGACGCGGGCCTGGCGACACAGAGGCGGGGTATCTGCTCACGCTGGCCGGCTGGTTCGCCGAACACGCGATCCCGTCGCGATGCTTCGTCTTCTCCCACGAGCCCGGCGCCTTCCTGAGTGATCCATGGCGTGCGGCGCGGCTGGCCAAGCCCACCTACCTGGATCTCGCCGACCCGGCGCTGGTCGCGCTGTTCGGCAGGCAGCTCGGCGGCTCGGGTGCGGTCACCGTCTTTCAGGAGGTGCTTCCCGCTTTCGCCGCGGCCACCGACCTCGGCCCGCACGGCCACCACGTCACCGAGTACGTGATCGAGCTCAGTGGAGCCGCCGATGTCTGAGCGCTGGGTCTCCCTGCACGCCTTCCACAGGGGCGACGACGACCTGCTGATCACCCACGCCATCGGCGGGCTGGTGCGGACCCTGGAGGAGGAGCGGCAGATCGAGGGCTTCTTCTTCCTGAGGTACTGGGAAGGCGGCCCGCACATCCGGTTGCGGCTGTTGCCCGCCTCCTCCGGCGCCCAGGTCGAGCGGCGCGCGAGGGCCGCTCTCGAGGCGCATCTGACGGCGCATCCGTCGGCGGTGCCGCTGGACGAGGAGCGCTACGCCCTGCTGGCCGAGCGGTTCGCCAGCGCGGAGCTGATGGAGGACACCTACGATCGCCGGGTGCGCGGACACGACTGCGTCGAGGCCGTGCCCTACCGGCCCGAGCTCGACGTGTTCGGCGGCCAGGAGGCGATGCGGGCCGCCGAGGAGCACTTCACCGCCGCCTCCAGGATCGCGCTGGCGACCCTTGGCCCGCGTCCTGCGCGCGGGCGGTTGCTGGGGTTCGGCACGGCGTTGCTGATGCTCACGCTCGCGGCGTGGGAGCCTGACCTGAACCGCGCCGGCCTGCTGCTGGCCGAACGGCGCGAGCGATGGGACACCCCGCGCGAGCGCGAGAGCCTGGCGGCGGTGCTGGCCGGGCAGCGCGAGCGTCTGACGGCCCAGGCCCTGCGCTGCTGGTGTCCCGCCACCGGGGAGGCACCGTGGGACGATCCGCTGACCGCGTGGTCTCATTCGATCGGCGCGCTGCGCGAGCGGCTCGTCGCCCTTCGGACGGCCGGTCTGTTCCGTCCGAAGCGGACGGCGACCTCCTTCCACGGTCCCCGAGCCGATGACGTCCTGGGCGTGCTGCTGCGATGCGTCCACCTCATGTGCAACCGCCTCGGCATCACCACCGCCGAGGAGGTACAGCTGCGCTATCTCGTCGGAGCCATCCTCACCGAAAGGGCGGACCAACCATGCCCCGTGCCCCCTGGCACAGTATTCAGATCCGCTACTACGACGAGGACAAGGACGGACTGATCCTCGACGGCGTCAGGCCGCTGCTCGCCAGGCTGGGCGACGTCGTCGAGGAACCCTACATCCTGCGGCACTGGCGCAGGGGACCGCATCTGCGCCTCAACCTGCGTGCCACCCAGGAGGCGTGGGCGGATGAGGTGCTGCCCGTCGCCATCGAGGCACTGACCGGATATCTGGGAGAACACCCCTCCACCACCATCCTGGACGAGAACGCCCTGCTGGAGGCGCACCGGCAACTGGCGGTGAGGGAGAACGACCACGGTCCGCTCCAGCCCTGGTATCCCGACAACACCCTCCAGACCGAGCCCTACGAGGACCGATTGCACATCCTCGGTGGCCGCAGGCTCACCGACCTGCTCGATCACTTCCACGCGGAAAGCACCCGGCAGGCCTTCGTGACCCTGGAGCGGGTACGGCGCGGCCAGGTGGAGCGCTTCCAGGTCGCACTCGAGCTGATGTTCGCCTACGCGCACGTCAGCGTCCCGCCGATCAGCAGGGGGTACATGTCCTACCGCTCACACGCCGACTCCTTCCAGGCCTACTGCGTGGACCGCGACGCCGTCCGAGCGTCGTTCGACGCGAAATACCGGGAGGCGGCCGACCGGCTCAGGGAGATCATGCTCACCCAGATCGACGCGGTCGATCACGGCAGGACCGAACCGCACGTGCGTGACTGGCTGGCCTTCGCCGAGCACCTGAAGCGGGTCGCCCGCCCGCTGATCGCGGGGGGCGACATCGACCTGGACTTCGCCCCCCGCACCGACTACAGGCACCTGCACAGGGTGGACTTCCTGGAAGTCCTCAAGGCGGATCCGCGGCACAACGCCGAGATTCTCGAGAGCGACTGGTTCCGCGCCCATCGGCTCGGGCTGAACGTTCTGTATGCGCACCTGGCGAGGCTGGGCGTCTCCCCGCTTCAACGCTACCTGTTCTGTCATCTGGTGGCCCGCGCGGTCGAGGAGGAGTTCGAGGTGTCCCCGCTGGAGAGCGCCCGCGCGTTCGCCCGGGGGGTCCGGCTTCCCGCCCCCGGCTGACCGCTGGACGGTCACGGAGTCCTGAGCACCTGAAGCGCAGGGATCTGCCGCAACCAGGCTGGGGCGCCGGGCGTCTTCCCCTCGGCCAACAGAGTCCTGAAGGCCGAGGCTTTCCGCGGACCTTCGGTAAAGCACCGTGTACCGCGTCAGAGTGGACGTGACGGCGGGGGAGTGGCTGCCTGCAGCATCTCGGGGGTTTCCCGACGTTATGCCGAAATGGGATTGGGCGTCGGAAATCGGCGATCAGTACGATCCAGCGTGACGACGAAAGAGCGGCGGCTGCCCGTGCCCTGCTTGCCGGTGGCGCGTTCGCTCGGGAATGAGGTTCCTGTGAGTCGAACACGCGCTCTGTCTCTCGTGACCGCGCTCCTCGCGCTGCCGCCACTGGCGGTGACCACCGCCGCCGCGAGCCCTGTCACGGACTCCGCCGCCCCCTACTGCTACGACGAACCGTCGCAGCCCAGCGCGGACGTGAGCGACCTCAAGGCGAGGTTCAGTTCCTCGAACTGGATGCAGACCCTCCAGGCGATGTACCGGCGGCGGTGGCCCAGCGGCGAGGCGCTGGCCATCGCCCAGGCCAGGGACCAGTACTGGACCCAGTTCGTGCAGCGGAACAGCTTCGAGGCGTTCGCCGAGTCGATGATGGTGGCGATCCACGAGGAGACCCACATGTGGGATCTCGACCCGTCGCGGACCAGGTGGAACGTGCATATCGCGGCCTGGATCAACGCCTCCCGGCAGGACACGACGGTGCCGTTGTATGACGGCTTCCCCCGCAAGGAGATCCTGCCCCTGATCAAGGACCGGCTCAGCGACTCCATGGACGGCATCTACCTGCGCGACCGGACCCAGGGCGAGTATCACCTCCAAGGCGTGCTGGCGGAGTTGAACGCGGGCCTGACAGGCCTGCCCGCGGTGACGGTGGTCCAGGAGTACATCAAAGGCATCGGGGCCAGTAACGCACGCGACATCGCCGCGACCAACCTGCGCTACCTGCTGCTCTACCTGCGCGTGGCCAAGGACCGCCACCCTGACTACTGGGCAAAGATCAAGAACGAGCCGAAGTTGCGCGAACTGGTCCTGACCCAGTTCCTGCGCACGGCCTACTGGCTGGAGAAGTCGGCGCCCTACACGGGCAAGCTGGGCGGCCCCAACGCCGACAAGATCACCACGACCAACTACGCCCCGGAGAACCTCGCCATCCTGGAGGAGTTCACCGGCAGGAAGGTCCGCACCGACGCCCAGAGACACTGCACCACCTGACGACAGGCCGGCTGCCCGGGAATCGGACCCGCGCCGTCAGCGTGGGAATCGCATGAATCACGGCTGGTGGGGCGGCTGACTCGCGATCTGCCCTGCTCCCGCTGCGGTACCCCGATCAGGGGCGATCCTCCGGCGAACCGGTCGTCCTGCTCCTGCCCGAGATACCGGCGACGGCCGCGCTGACCACGGCGAGCGCCGCTCCCACCCACATCACCGCGGAGATCGACACGCCGTCCACGACTCGACCGCCGACGAACGAGCCGAGCGCGATGGAAACGTTGAAGGCACCGACGAAAAGCGCCGTACCCATTTCGCCGCCGCCCGACCGCATGATCCAGAGTTGCAGCGTCACCCCCACGCCGCCGTAGCCCAGGCCCCACACCACGAGCACGATCAAGGGCAGGCCGATCAGGGGCAGCGCCGCCGTGGAGAGTGCCATCAACACGGCCAGCGTGACCAGGACCGGCTTGGGGTTCCTGGCCGCCCATGCGCCTGCCACGAAGTTGCCGGCCACGCCCGCGGCGCCGTACAGGAGCAGGGCGGTGCTGACGAGGGCGGGACCGGCGTGCGAGACCTGCTCCAGGAACGGCCGGACGTAGGTGTAGGCCGCGAAGTGGCCGGACACGATCAAGGCGGTCAGGACGAGGACGATCTTGAGCGGGCCGGAGAGCGACGCGACCCTCCCTTCCGATGTGCGGGCCGGGGCCTCGTGGGGCAACGGCTCGGACACGGGAGCTCGGGATTCGCCGGGTAGGGGCGGCAGGGTGATGGCCAGCAGCACGAGGAGGGCCAGGGCCAGCACCCCCATGGCGATGAACGCGATCCGCCACCCCGCGAACGACGAGATGAACGTCCCCACGGGCACCCCCAGTACCGATGCCACCGACACCCCGGCCAAGATGATCGACGTGGCCCGCCCGACGGACTTTTCGGGCACCAGCCGCAGGCCGAGTCCGGCGGCGAAGGCCCAGAACCCGCCGATACTTACCCCGGTCAGTAACCGGGCGGCCAGCATGACGGGGTAGTTCGGCGCGAACGCGCCCGCCAGGTTGGCCACCGCCAGCAGCGCTATCAGCCCCAGCAGCGTGACGCGCCGGTCGAGCCGCCGGGTGGTGATCGCCAGCACGGGCGCGGAGACGGCGGCGACCAATCCGGGCGCCGACATCATCAGCCCGGCCGTTCCGTCGGAGACGCCGAGGGTGGCGGCGATCGAGGTCAGCAGGCCAACGGGCAGCATCTCGCTGGTCACGATGGTGAAGGTGCCCACCGCGACCGAGGACACGGCGAGCCAGCGCGCCCGGGGGGCAGCGGAAACATCAGTCATGGTCATGCCAGCCAGCCTTCTGCCGACCACCGGCGGGAACAATGGCGAAGATCGAAGGCTTGGTTTAGGTGGACTAAGCGATCAGAAGGAGGCGAAGGTGGAGTTCAGGGAGCTGGAGTGCTTCATCGTGCTCAGTGAGGAGCTGCACTTCGCGCGTACGGCCGAGCGCCTCTACCTGTCACCTGGTCGGGTGAGTCAGCTCATGCGCTCGCTGGAGACCAGGGTCGGCGGCCGGCTTTTCCACCGGACCAGCAGGCACGTGAGCCTCACACCCCTGGGCGAACGTTTCCTGTCCGACCTGCGCCCCTCCTACGACGGCCTCGCGAACGCGGTCAGCCGGGCCAAGGCGGCCGCCCGCGAGGTGACAGGCGTGATCAGGCTAGGCTTCCTGGCCACGCCCACGGAGGTCGTCACCGGCAGCGTGCGCGCCTTCGAGCGCCGATACCCGGGGTGTGAGGCGGAGCTGGTGGAGATCCCGCTCTCCGATCCCTTCGGGAAGTTGCGGGCCGGGCAGGTGGACATCGCGTTCACGCTGCTCCCGGTGGACGAGCCCGATCTGGCGACGGGTGAAGGGCTGAACCGGGTCTCGTACCAGCTCGGTCTCTCCTCGCGTCACCCGTTGGCCGCCCGTTCGAGCATCGACGTCGAGGAACTGGCCGACGTGTCCCTGATCGGCCTGGACGGCCCGGCTCCGCGCACGTGGCGCGAGCGTATGGCACCGTCCGCCACCCCTTCCGGCCGTCCCATTCGCCTGGCCGGTACGGTGGCCACCAGTCAGGAGGGCTTGACCCAGGTGGCGCTCAACCGAGGCGGCATGCTGTTCTGCACTCCAACGGCGGCTCACCACAGGCGCCCGGACATCAGCTTCGTCCCCGTCACGGGGTTGCCTCCCTCGATCCTCGGCCTGGCTTGGGTGAAGGCGGCGGAGACGGCGGCGATCCGGGCGTTCAACGAGTCGGCCGTCGGGCACGCGCTCGGGGCGGTGGCCCTGGTGGCATAAGACATGACGATCGCGCTGCCCGGGCCTCCAGAACGTGACCTGTGTTTCCGAACCGGTAGGTGGCTCAGTCCTCCCCGGGGCCGGAGCGCGGCAGGCGGGTCGCGGCTCCGTCGAGAAACAGGGCGAGCTTGCTGCGGAACCAGTCGTAGGGATCGCCGTCGATGACGGCGCCCAGGACGGCGGCGAACGGGGCCGCCTCTGGGGCGGCGTGCTCGCCCGACCAGGACTCGCGCATCTGGTCGATCCCGGTCGTCCGCTCCCCGGACGCGGTGTCACGCTCACGGACGAGGCGTTCCCAGCCCGTGTAGACGTCGGTGGCCAGGTCGGTGAGGGTGTCCACGACGAGCACCGCGTCCCTGGGGGTGAAGCCCATGCCGGTCAGTTCGTGGGCGGTGGCGTAGAAGATCCTGGTCACGCTGGGCGGGGTGCGGGGCAGGTCGTGGATGAGACCGGCCATGCCCGGGTGCGCGGCGAGCAGGCCCCAGATGACGTGGGCGGTCTCCTCCAGGTAGGCGCGCCAGTCTTTTCCGGGGACCGGCCAGTCGGCACGCTGGACGGCCAGGTCCATCGCGGCGATCACCAGGTCGTCACGGCTGGGAACGCGCCGGTAGAGCGAGGAGTGTTTGACGCCGAGCCGGTCGGCCACCGAGGACATGGTGAGGTTCCGGAAGCCCACAGCCAGTGCGGCCTCGGCGATGTCGTCGAGGCTGAAACCGGGACGGCGTCCCGGGCGGAGACCGGGGCGGGCGGGCGTGGCGCTCATGCCTCCATCATCCCGTCCCCGGTCCTGCGTTCTCACAGGCCGCTTCCGGCCGCGGATCCGGGGATCGGGTCCGCTCGGAGACCACCGCCTCCGGGAGGCCGGAACCGATCCCGGAGGGCGACACCGGGCCTCATCAGGTCTCCGGGAAAACGCGCGCCGCCTCAGGTTGGCAGCAGGCGCCAGCCGGCGGCGCGGCTGCGTTCCCGCCAGAACGCCGCGTACCTGCCGTTCAGGGCCAGCAGAGTGGTGTGGTCGCCGGACTCGGCGACGCGGCCGCCGTCCAGGACCACGATCTGGTCGGCGGCCACGACCGTGGAGAGCCGGTGGGCGATCACCAGGAGGGTCTTGTCCTCGGTGAGGGCGCGCAGGGCCTCGGTGACGGCGAACTCGTTGTCCGGGTCGAGCGCGGCCGTGGCCTCGTCCAGGAGCACGATGGGGGCGTCCTTCAGGATCGCGCGGGCGATGGAGACGCGCTGGCGTTCGCCGCCCGACAGGGTCGCGCCGCTCTCGCCGACCCTGGTGGCCCAGCCGTCGGGTAGCCGCTCGACGATCTCGTCGACGCGTGCCAGCCGCGGCGCGCCGTACCTCCTCGTCCGTCGCCTCCGGCCGCCCGAGCCCGATGTTCTCCTCGCTGCTGTCGTCGAAGAGGTAGACGTCCTGGAAGACCAGCGACAGGCGCGACATCAGGTTCTCGGTCGAGAGGTCACGTACGTCGTGGCCGTCCACCCTGACGGTGCCCGAGTCGACGTCGAAGAAGCGGGCGATGAGCCGGGTGACGGTGGTCTTACCCGAGCCGGAGGGGCCGACCAGGGCGGTCATGGTGCGTGGCGGGATCCTCAGCGACACCTCCTGCAGCACGGGCGAGCCGCCATAGCCGAAGGAGACGTGGTCCAGTTCGACCGCGGGCGCTCCCACGAGGGCTTGTCGTGCCGTATCGGCCGGTTCCGGCAGGGGCGGGGTGGCGAGGATCTCGGTGAAGCGGGCCAGGTTGTTGCGGCCGATCCGGACCGCGCCGCCCAGCTCGGCGGCCAGGACCAGCGGCTCGGTGAACCGGGTGGCCAGCGCGAGCAGGGCGATAAGCTCCGCGGGACCGAGCGAGCCGCCCAGCACCAGGTAGGTGCCGAAGGCGAGCAGCACGGTGTAGGCGCTCTGCACGGCCATGATGCCGCGGCGCAGCCTCAGCTGCAGGTCGACGTCGGCCAGGTGTGTCACGGTGGCGGCGACCCCCGCCGCGAGGGTCCGCAGCGCGAGACCCGCGGCGGCCAGCACGACGATCGTCCACGCCCTGCCCCTGTCGGCGGGTTCCGCGCCCAGCAGTTCCCTGGCCAGTTCGGCGACCATGATGTACGGGACCAGGGACGCGGCGGACGCGACGGCCTGTAGCCCCGCCGCGACCATCAGATGTGCGCGCACCGGGGCGAGCAGGACCCCCAGGTTTCCCTTCCTCGCCATCACAACCCCCGCTTCCCGGTCGCCCAGTACGGCTTGGTGACGACGTTCCTGCGCCGCATGCCGACCGCGTCCGAGCAGAGCCGGGCGCGCAGTGCCTGGATGGTCTGGGCGTGCCCGGCCAGGTAGGCGGCGTCGGGGCGGGCGGTCATGCCCGTCTCCATCCAGCGTGCGAGCGCCTCACCTGGCCGTTCGGTGGCCCTGACCACCTCGATGCGGGGCAGCAGTTCCCCGGCCGCGTCCATGTCCCGTTCGGGGACCTCGACGGCCCCCGCCACCTCGGCGTCCGCGCCGAGTGCCGCAATCAGCACGTCGAACAGTCCGACCGTGGTCCCGTCGCCCGCGAACAGGTGCGAGGACCCCTCCCTGAGCCACGCCCTCGAACCCGGCCCGAGGACCAGCACATCGTCTCCGACCGCCAGCCGGCTTGCCCACAGGCTGCCCGGCCCCTCGCCGTGCAACTGGAACAGCACCTCGATCCAGCCCTCGTGCTCGTCGAAGGCCGAAGGGGTGTAGTGACGCAGCTCCCGCTCTCCCACCCGGAACTCGATCTCGCATCCGGGACGCCACGCCCTTCCCCGCAGGGCGTCCCCGGAGAATCCCACCTTGAGCAGCCCGGGAGACAGTCTCACAACCTTGGTGACCGTCGTCGGGCGTCCCATCCACCGTGTCATCGGATCCGCCAGCAGGGCGGGCATCGTCGGCACACTTACTCCTTAATTAGGTAAGCCTTACCTATATGCGACAGGATGTTGCAATCAGAGTTCCCTCGTCAAGGGGGCAGTTCCCGAGGCCGGTCGGAGCGTTGCCGGGCTGCCTTCGGCGCACGCAGACCCTTTTCGATGCTTGCCGCAGAGCCGGTCTCGGTGGCCGGACACCCCGTCAAAGGGGTCGAGAAGATCGTTGGTAGCCGTGGTTCCCCGCCTGTTCTGGCACGCATCTGGCACGCGGGCCATGGTGTGACGCCCTCGGCATGCGGCGAAGACGCCGTTGTCCAGCAGGAAAAGCAGTGGCTACGACTGCGCCCAGCTGTTACGAAGAGCGGCGTACAGGAGCGTGGGTGAAAGGTGGCGGGCAACGTGGGCGCGATCAGGAAACTCGTGATCGGCGATGTGTCGATCGTGGCGGAAGACCATGGTGGGCGCGGTAGGGACGTGCTTCTTCTGCATGGTGGTGGGCGGACACGCGGGGATTGGGATGTCTTCGCGGGGCTTCTCGTGAGCGCCGGGTTTCGGCCGGTGTCCATGGATCTACGTGGCCACGGTGAGTCGAGTGCGGCGCCGTGGTCGTGGCGGGAAGTGCTGGTGGATGTCGCTGCCGTGGTGGAGGAGTTCGGACTTCACCGGCCTGTGATCATCGGGCATTCTTTGGGAGGTATGGTCGCCGTGCTGTGGGCTGGGGAGCATCCGGAGTGTCCCCTCGCGGTCAACCTCGATGGTCACGGCAATCCGACACGACCTGGGCAGTTCCTTGGTCTGGACGAGCTGTCGGCGGCGCGTGCATGCCAGGAGATGACCTCGTTTCTGGGCGAGATGGGGCGAGGGCTCTCCGAGTCATTCCTTCAGGTCATGCGTGAGATAGACGCTCTCGATCTCTTCTCCGCCTATCGCTCTGCGCGTTGTCCGCTACTGATCGTCAGTGGTGATGGGATGGCCTTCGCGAGTATGTTCCCCGAACATCTCGTCCCTGCCTGGAATGCATACTGCGCGTGGGTTGAGCACGAGTTGAAGGCGGTCGTGCGAGAGGCGCCGTCGGTGCGAACAGTGTCTTTGCCCACCGGACATGATCCACATCGTGAAGACCCGGAAGGGCTGGTGCGTCTCCTGCTCGAAGACCTCGCTCGGGGTAATGGTGGATCGTGGAGTGGGTGACGGGAACCAGGCCGGACAGGTAAGAGGGTTCTCACCTGCGGGGGTGTCTTTCAGGCTGGTCACGCCCACCGGGTTGAGCCGGGTTCTGAGACGTTTCGCCGGCTCGTGTCGGTCCGGTGTGCCCGCGTGGGCACACCGAGTCAGACCCGGGTGATCGCGCCGGCGTTGTCGCGGTCAAGGTGCCGTCCGATGACCATGCGCTGGATCTGGTTGGTGCCCTCGAAGATCTGCATGACCTTGGCCTCGCGCATGTAGCGCTCCACGGGGAACTCCCGGGTGTAGCCCGCACCCCCGAGAACCTGGACGGCGTCCGTGGTCACCTTCATCGCGTTGTCAGTCGCCACGAGCTTGGCGATCGACGCCTCGCGGCTGAACGGGAGATCAGCGTCCTTGAGCCGTGCCGCGTGCAGCAATGTCGCACGCGCAGCGACGACGGCGGCCTCCATGTCGGCAAGGATGAAGCCGAGTCCCTGGTGGTCGATGATCCGCCGTCCGAAGGTGTGGCGCTGCTGGGCGTAGGCGAGAGCGGCGTCGAGAGCACCTTGGGCGAGACCGGTCGCGACCGCGGCGATGCCGAGCCGGCCCGCGTCGAGTCCGGCGAGGGCGATCTTGAGGCCGTCACCCTCCGCGCCCAGCCGCCGCTCCATCGGCACTCGGACCCCTTCGAGCCGCAGGGCGGCGGTGGTCGAGCCGGTGAGGCCCATCTTTCGCTCCGGTACGTCCGAGACCAGGCCGGGCGTATCCGCGGGGACGAGGAAACAGGAGATACCGTGGCGGTCGCCCTGGGCGCCACTGGTGCGCGCCATGATCTTGTAGAAGTCAGCCTGGCCACCGTGGGTGACCCAGGCCTTGGCGCCGTTGAGCACATAGCCGTCGCCGTCGCCGTCGCCGCGGGCCGTCGCGGTCATGGCTGCGGGGTCTGAGCCGGCGTGCGCCTCGGAGAGGCAGTAGGCGCCGAGGAGCTCGCCACCGAGCATCTCGGGCAGCCAGCGCTGTTGTTGCTCCGGAGTGCCGCGCGTCGCGAGACCGAAGCAGGACAGCGCGTGGACGGAGACGCCGACACCGACCGAGGCCCACACCGCTCCGATCTCCTCCAGCACCTGGAGGTAGACCTCGTACGGGAGACCGGACCCGCCGAGTTCCTCCGGGTAGGGCAGGCCGAGGATGCCGACCTCGCCGAGCATGCGGAAGACATCGCGGGGGAATTCCTCGTCGGCCTCGGCCTGTGCCGCTCGGGGCGCGAGTTCGTCGGCGGCGATCGTGCGGACGAGCTGGATCAGGTCAGCATGTTCAGCTGAGCGGAAGGTACGTCGGGCCGGCATCGGCGGTTCTCCTGGAGTGCTGGGGGCGGTGGGTGGCGACGGCGTGGTCGAAGAACTGTTCGGCAACCTGGTTCGTCATCACAGCACCGCCAGTGCGGGCTCGGCGAGCAGGGCGGCGGTGTCGGCGAGGACCTGGGAGCCCTCGGCGCCGTCGAGCACGCGGTGGTCGAAGGAGAGCGCGAGCTGGAGGATCGAGCGGGGCTCGATCCTCTCGCCCGCGGCGTCTTCGACGACCCAGGGCTGCCGACGGATGGCGCCGACGGCCAGGATCGCCGTCTCGCCCGGATTGAGGATGGGGGTGCCGGTGTCGATGCCGAAGACGCCGACGTTGGTGATGGTCGTCGATCCGCCCGCCATCGCCTCCGGCGTGGTCTTTCCGGCGCGGGCGGTGGCGGCGAGCTCATTGATCGCGCCGGCGAGGTCGAGCAGGCCGAGGGTGTGCGCGTTCTTGATGTTCGGCACCATCAGGCCACGTGGAGTGGCGACGGCGAAGCCGAGGTTGATGCCGGCGGGGACGACAATCTCCTGGGCGGCCTCGTCCCAGCGCGCGGTCGCCATCGGGATCCGGGCCAGGGCGCGGAGGTAGGCGCGGGCGACGAACGCCAAGGGCGTGAGCTTGGTGTCGCGGAACTCGCGGCGTCGCTGGACCAGCTCACGCAGCTCCAGGGTCTTCGTCACGTCGACGGTGACGAACTCGGTCACGTGCGGTGCGGTGAAGGCGGAGGCGACCATCGCGGCCGCGGTGTGCTTGCGCACCCCCTTGATCGGGATCCGGGTCTCCGAGCCGATGGCTACGGCCGGGGCCGAGGCCGGGTCCGCCGACGCGGGCCGGCCGCCGGGCGTAGCCATCGGCTCGGAAGCACGCAGCACGTCGGCACGTACGACGGTCCCGTCCGGGCCGGTCGGCTCGACCGTGGCGAGGTCCACCCCGAGGACCTTCGCCAGCTTGCGGACCGGAGGCTTGGCCCGCGGCTTGTCCCGGCCGGGAGCGGCGGGAGGCGTGACCGCAGGGGCAGCCGCGCCGCTTGGGGCGGTGCCACGGCGGCGCCGGCTGTGGCCGGCGTCCCTGGCGCCGTAGCCCACCAGCAGCTTGGGCTCCGGCCCGCCGGCCTCGCCCTCGGCAGGATCGGCCGGAGCGGCTACCTGTGCGTCGGCGGTGCGGATGGCGATGATCGGCGAGCCAACGGCCACGACCTCGCCCTCGGTGGCGAGTAGCTCGACGACCTTGCCGGCGTACGGCGAGGGCAGCTCGACCACGGACTTGGCGGTCTCGATGTCGACGATGATCTGGTTGACGGTGACTGTGTCGCCGACGGCGACGCGCCAGGTGACGATGTCGGCCTCTGTGAGGCCCTCACCGACATCGGGCAGCAGAAAGGTCTGTGCGGTCGTGGTGGTCAAGGTGTGCTCCGGCGGGCAGAACGGATGGGGCCGTCTCGGGATGGCGTCAGTGGCTCAGGCTGAGGTCGCAGGTCTCGAGGATCCGGTCGACGTTCGGCAGCCAGTCCTCCTCGAGGCGGCTCGCCGGATACGGCGTGTCGTAGCCGGTGACCCGCAGGATCGGCGCCTCGAGCTCGTAGAACGCCTGGGCCTGCACTCGGGCGGCGAGCTCGCCGCCGATGCCGCAGGTCTGGGAGGCTTCGTGGGCGATGACGAGGCGGCCGGTCCGTCGTACGGACTCGACGACTGTGGCGTCGTCGATGGGCGAGAGCGAGCGCAGGTCGATGACCTCGATGTCGTGCCCCTCCTCCGCCAGTATCCCGGCGGCCTTGGTCGCGATCGGCACCAGAGCGCCGTAGGTGACCAGGCTCAGGGCGTTCCCGGGCCGCACGATCCGGGCGCGCTCCATGTCGACCGACGGGGCTGACGGGTCGACGTCGCCCTTGGACCAGTAGGACCGCTTGGGCTCGAGGAAGATGACCGGGTCATTGCACCGGATCGCCTGGCCGAGCAAGTCGTAGGCCTCCTGTGCGTTGGACGGGCAGAGCACGCGCAGTCCGGGGGTGTGCGCGAAGTAGGCCTCGGGCGACTCGCTGTGGTGCTCGATCGCACCGATGCCGCCGCCGACGGGGATGCGGATGACGATGGGGAGCGAGATCTGCCCCTCGGAGCGGTGGCGGTACTTCGCGAGCTGGGTGACGATCTGGTTCATCGCCGGGAAGACGAAGCCGTCGAACTGGATCTCGCACACCGGCCGGTACCCGGCCAAGGCAAGACCGATCGCGCTGCCGACGATGCCGGCCTCGCCCAGGGGGGAGGTGACGACGCGGTCGTCGCCGAAGTCCTTCTGCAGGCCGTCGGTGACGCGGAAGACGCCGCCGAGCCGGCCGATGTCCTCGCCGATGAGGAGTACCTTGTCGTCGGCCTTCATCGCGTCGCGCAGGCTCGCGTTGAGGGCGTGCGCCATCGCGGTGCTCACGAGTGCTCTCCTTCGGCTGCGGCCACGAAGGCTAGGTGCTCGTCCATCTGCCGCTTAAGGTCGCGCGGCATGCTCTCAAGGGTGTGGAGGAACGGGTCGCCCGCCGCAGGCACGGGGAGGGCCCGGCAGCCGCTGCGTAGACGCTCGGCCAGTTCCTCCTCCTCGCGGGCCAGGTCGGCCAGGAACGCCTCGTCGATCTGCGACGAGTGGTCACCGCTGGTCAGGAGGGCACGGAGCCGGTCGATCGGGTCACGGGTGGCCCACTCGTCGTTCTCCGAGCCCGCCCGATAGCGCAGGTCGTCGTCCGACGTGGTGTGCGGGTTCCGGCGGTAGGTGACCGCCTCGATCAGGGTTGGGCCGCCACCGTCGCGGGCGTTCGCAAGCGCCGCCTGGGTCACTGCGTGGCAGGCGATGACGTCGTTGCCGTCGACCCGCACACCCGGGAAGCCGAAGCCCCGGGCGCGTTCGGCCGCCGGAACGCGGCTCTGCACGGAGAAGGGCGCCGAGATCGCCCACTGGTTGTTCTGGCAGAAGAACACCACCGGCAGGTTCTGCGCGGCGGCCCACACGAACGCCTCGTTGGTCTCGCCCTCGCTGAGCGCTCCATCGCCGAGGAAGACCAGCACGGCTCGGTCCCGGTCGGGGTCGCCAGTGCCGACGTCGCCGTCACGGACGATGCCCATCGCGTAGCCGACGGCATGCAGGGTCTGGGCGCCGATGACCAGGGTGTACAGGGTGAAGTTGCGCTCCCGTGGGTCCCAGCCGCCCATCGTGGTGCCGCGGAAGAGCCCCAACAGCTGGACCGGGTCGACGCCGAAACACCAGGCCACCGCGTGCTCGCGGTAAGTAGGAAACACCACATCCTGCACCCGCAGCGCGGAACCCGCGCCGACCTGGGCACCCTCCTGGCCCAGCATCGAGGGCCACAGCCCGAGCTCACCCTGCCGCTGTAGCGCGATCGCCTCGGTATCGACGCGGCGGGCCAGGACCATGTCGCGATAGGCGGCCTGCAGGTCCAGGGCGTCGGTGCCGGACGGGATGCGATCGTCCTGGCGCAGCCTGCCCGCTGCGTCGAGGACCGACCAAGGCTCGGTCGTTGGAGTCGCGGAGGTCATGGTGCTCCTTGAATCGTCGTACGGGGCACTCTCGCAACAGCTGAATCCCGGACGCAATCAATGAGCGCAAGATACGCGTAAGACGCTGATATTGTGCGCCTATACCAGTGCAACCCTCATGAATCACACGCAGCGCGGCATATTCTTTCGCCCCAAGGAGGCGTGATGGACAGTATCGACCGACAGATCTTGGACCTTCTCCGCACGAACGCGCGCATGCCGGTCAGCGAGATCGCGCGACGCGTCGGCCTGTCCGGAGCTCCCGTCTCGCGGCGCATCGAGCGACTGGAGGCGGACGGGGTCATCCAGGGCTACGTCGCGCTCGTCAGCGAAACAGCGGTGGGCGAACTCGACGCCTTCACCGAGATCCGCCTCACAGGGGACACCGACACCCGGGAGATCGAGGAGATCGCACGCCAGGTCCCGGAGGTCCAGCAGTACTACACGATCGCCGGCGACCCAGACGCCCTCGTGCGGTTCCGGGTCCGGAACGTCGAGCACCTGCAGCAGGTCGTCAACGCCATCCGGCGCACGGGGATCGTGGCCGGGACCAAGACGCTCATCGTCATGTCGGCGTGGGACCGCACCCGCACACTGGACTGAGGGCGCGGCTGGGCGGCCCGGTCACGTACCACCGGCCCGCCTGGAGAGTATGGGTAGCATCTGGCGTGCGAGCCTGCGATATTCCTTTTGATCATGAGGGGCTAATGGGTGAACGGCGCAATTGATCCTGAAGCCGATATCCGGGCTCGGCTTCAGGAGCATTGGGAGGCCTCCGAACGCGGAGACGTCGACGCTGAGCACGCGATCTACGCTGCAGACGCGATCCTGGACTACCCGCAGTCGGGCGAGCGCTTCAGAGGCCGGTCAAGGATCCAAGCGCAACGCGGCGGGCACCCGGCCGAACGCCACTTCACCATTCGCCGAATCCTGGGCGGCGGCGACCTTTGGGTGAGCGAATGCGTGATCACCTATGACGGCGTGCCCACATACTCGCTCAGCGTGATGGAGATCACCGATGGTCTGGTGACGCACGAAACCCAGTACTTCGCCGACCCCTTCCCCGCGCCTCCCGGGCGCGCTGCGCTGGCTGAGCCGATTCCGGTCCGTGATCAATGAGCCGATTGAGCTACCGCTAAATCCTGCACTCGCCATCCGGAGTCCTGGTCGGCACGGCTACGATTCATGATCGTGTCGATGTGGTTGAACCTGGTGAAGGTCGATGCCGGGCTGCTGGAGGCCGTACGGGCGGACCCCGCCCTGATCGGTGCGATCGTCTTCGACGACGGACAGGCGCCCGTCGGCTTCCGGCGGGAGACCGACGTGTTCGGAGACGACTACCGGACGCTCGGCGCCGTCGCGGAGGGCAGGGCTGAGGCTGAGCATGGGACCACGCGATGGAGAGGGTGCTATCCCTGGCTCGCCGCGGCGACCGGCGAGGACGGTGAGAACGACGTGGAGGGATACGAGTCCGGCTACGGCCCGGCCTTCATCCTCGATCCCGGCCAGGTGGCGGTGGTCGCGCAAGGCCTGATGGGCGAGGGCTGGGGGTTCGGCGCTGCCCGGCCGGATGCGGCGGGTGGCACCCATGAGGGGGGCTACGAGGGATTCGAGGACCTCGGACCGTTCTACGCGGCGGCGGCGCGAGAGGGCAGGGCGGTCGTGGGCGGGGTGAGCTGACCCCCGCTGATGGGCTGTCACCTGCTGAAACTCAGAGGAAGTACACGTAGAAACGGTAGCCGTCCCGCCATGTGACCGGGCTGTCCTCGTAGCGGAAGATCTCCGTTCCGTTCACTCCAGCGTCGATTCCTAGACGTTGATCACCAGATGATCCCGATGACAGCCTGTGCGCGGTGCCGGGGGAAATGACCCCGCACCATCTCATCGCTGTTTCGAAAGGTAGTAAACTCATGCGTTCCCTTGCTCTGTCCGCCGCCGTGCTTTCCACGGTCGCGGCCTTCAGCATGGCCCTCGCGCCCGCCGCAGTCGCCGCCCCGTCCCC
>NZ_JBFBCE010000051.1:0-2678 GCF_040689595.1 Streptosporangium sp. NPDC051023
CGTGTCCGCGGGAGCCTATCAACGCGGCGGGATGCCGTTGCGCGCACCCTGCCGTATTGTTGTGGGGGGGTATCATGAGGCGGCGCGGCGCGCCGTCGCCCGGCCTTGCGCCCGCTCGGCGGCCGGGCATGCGGCCTGGGGGCCGGTCCCGGCCGCCAGCGGCTCCAGGCCGCGAGCCTCTCGCCCCGCTCTGATGCCGTCAGTATTGCGGTTTGGTAGCAGATTCCTCCCCGCAGCCATCCCTCCTGTCGCACGCTCCGACGATGGTGCTTAACCAGACCGGCGACCGCAACAAGGGGACGCTTTCGGTGAGAGATCTACAGCCCTTCAATGGTCGCTGGCGCGGGATCTCTCTGTGGGTGCGCCGTCATCTCCTGGTCTGGATCATCACAGCCACCGCGGTCAATGCCGCGCTGATCGCGGTGACCACGATGCTGATGCAGCTGCCCGGCCAAAGCGACTCGGTGATCACCCTGGCCATCTTGATGGTGCTGACCTGCTCGGCCCTCGCCATCGCATTGCCGATCATCGGGCACCGCGTCGAGGACGCCCACCGGCGAGCCGAGGAACGCCTCCAGCGTGACCAGCGCGTCGCCGCCTTGCTGGCTCACGGCCACCCCAGCCGTCTGCTTCTGGAACAGGTCAATCCTGAGCGATTGGGGGCCACCCCCACCCGCTACACCCGCAGCGGCAACGCCCCCTACGTCTCCCGCACCCCCGACGACGAGCAGATCCGCACCGCCCTTACCGCGCCCGGACCGCCGTTTCCGTTCGTGCTGGTGTGGGGGCCCACCAAAGCCGGGAAGTCCCGCACCCTGGCCGAAGCCCTGCACGCGGCGCTGCCCGCCCGCACCCAAGTCCTGCTGCCCGCCGACGGCCAAGCTCTGGCCGAGCTGACCCGTCTGGGCCTGCCCTTCAGCTCCGACGGCCCGGCCCTGGTGTACCTGGACGATCTCACCGTGGCCGATCTGGAAGCCCTGACCGCCGCGGTGCTGGACACCATCGCCGAACGGGCGGTGTTCGCGGCCACCATGACCGCCACTCGCCGCAGCCAGATCCTCGCCTCAGGTGGTGACATCACCCACACCGCCCGAGCGGCCCTGGCCCGTACCCACAACAATGGCGAAGGCCATGAGCTGGCCTTTCGTGCCCTCACTCCTGAGGAACACGCCCAGGCCACCGCGCTGTATCCAGGGGAGGCCTTTCGCGGCAGCATTGCCGAAACCCTGGTCGGTGGCACCGAACTCATCGCCAAGTACCGCGCCGGACAGGACGTCAGCCCCGCCGGGTACGCCATCGTCCAAGCCGCCATCGACGCCCGCCGTGCCGGCCTGCCCCGCCCCCTCACCGACGCCGAACTCACCCGCCTGTTCGCGGTCTACCTGCCGCGTGTCCGCGCCGGAATGCCCGCCACCACAAGCGCCTACCGCAACGGGTTGTACCAGTGGGCCGCCGTTCCGATCGCCTCTCAGGTGGCCCTGCTCACCCCCGCCCCTGAATCCGCCTCCCGCACCGACACGCCAGCCCCACACCCCGGATGGGAGGTTCTGGACCACCTGTTGTCCGCCGATGAGGGCGCCCTTGCCGACTGTCCGGCCCGGCCCATTCCCGAGGAGTTATGGGCTGAGCTGATCGATGTGGCCACCCCTGCCGATGCCCATGCCATCACCTACGCCGCTTATGAACGTAAGCAGCTCAGTCATGCCATCACCGCGGCACGAAAAGCCATTACCAGTTCTGACCCTGACGAGGCACCAAAGGCAGCCGTCAACCTGGGAGTCCTGCTGGGTGAGCAGGGTGAAGTGGAGGGGGCGCGGGCCGCCTATCAGCTGGCCATCGACTCCGGCCACCCTGACGAGGCACCAAAGGCGGCCGTCAACCTGGGAGTCCTGCTGGGTGAGCAAGGTGAAGTGGAGGGGGCGCGGGCCGCCTATCAGCTGGCCATCGACTCCGGCCATGACCAGGCACCAACGGCAGCCGGCAACCTGGGAATCCTGCTTAAGCAGCAGGGTGAAGTGGAGGGGGCGCGGGCCGCCTATCAGCTGGCCATCGACTCCGGCCACCCTGACCAGGCACCAAAGGCAGCCTTCAACCTGGGAGTCCTGCTGGGTGAACAAGGTGACCCCGAGGGGGCGCGGGCCGCCTATCAGCTGGCCATCGACTCCGGCCACCCTGACCAGGCACCAACGGCAGCTGTCAACCTGGGAGTCCTGCTGGGTGAGCAAGGTGACCCCGAGGGGGCGCGGGCCGCCTATCAGCTGGCCATCGACTCCGGCCACCCTGACCAGGCACCAAGGGCAGCCTTCAACCTGGGGATCCTGCTTAAGCAGCAGGGTGAAGTGGAGGGGGCGCGGGCCGCCTATCAGCTGGCCATCGACTCCGGCCATGACCAGGCACCAACGGCAGCCTTCAACCTGGGAGTCCTGCTGGGTGAGCAAGGTGACCCCGAGGGGGCGCGGGCCGCCTATCAGCTGGCCATCGACTCCGGCCACCCTGACGAGGCACCAAAGGCAGCTGTCAACCTGGGAGTCCTGCTGGGTGAGCAGGGTGAAGTGGAGGGGGCGCGGGCCGCCTATCAGCTGGCCATCGACTTCGGCCATGACCAGGCACCAACGGCGGCTATCAACCTGGGAGTCCTGCTGGGTGAGCAGGGTGAAGTGGAGGGGGCGCGGGCCGCC
>NZ_JBFBCE010000051.1:2777-53752 GCF_040689595.1 Streptosporangium sp. NPDC051023
CTATCAGCTGGCCATCGACTCCGGCCACCCTGACCAGGCACCAAAGGCAGCCTTCAACCTGGGAATCCTGCTGGGTGAACAAGGTGACCCCGAGGGCGAGCGGGCCGCCTATCAGCTGGCCATCGACTCCGGCCACCCTGACCAGGCACCAAAGGCAGCCTTCAACCTGGGAATCCTGCTGGGTGAACAAGGTGACCCCGAGGGGGCGCGGGCCGCCTATCAGCTGGCCATCGACTCCGGCCATGAACTGGCAGCCCCCTACGCACAACGTGCTCTTGAAATCCTCTCCACCTCCCCAGAAACACCACCCGACTCATAATCCATCGTCCTCGCTCCGCCATCGCCGTTGCCAGTACAGCTCTACGATCGCCATGCTGTGGCCGATCACCGTATGTGGTTGGGGGCGATCGACGGTCCAGGGCTTCGTGCCTCAGCCCCGGCCCACCGGGCACCGGGGTTGCACTTCGGGTTGCAATACAGGGGCGTTCAGAGCCGTTCAGGATGGATCACGCATGCCCTCTGACCTGCATTGAACCGTCCGGAACGGCACGAGGGCGATCTTTTAATCCGCAGTCTGTTCCTCGTCCTCGTCATCATCTGAAAGCAAACCGCAAGCGCCGTCGATCTCTCCGGTCGCGATCATGTCTCGCACGGAATCGATCATCGAAGCGAAGCCCGGCTCGCGGATGATGATCAGGTCGGAGCACCAGAAGTACCGCCCGTTGAGGCACTCACCCGTGTCCTTCCAGCGGTCCATGACTCTGCTGACGACATCGAGGGTCATGAAGGTGGCGTAGCGGCGAGTGCCGTCGGGAAACGTGATGGTCGCGTCGGCCTCCTCGGTGGTCTCGGGTTCGTGCCCTTCCCATTGGGGGATCAGCATCTCGAAGCCGGGTTCGCTGACCCGGTAGAAAGGGCCGTCGATCTCGATCATGCGGCTCACTCTGCCCGTGGTGTCGCGGTACTGCAACGAGTACTGCAACAGAGGCATACGCTGGCTCACGTCCACACCCGTCCAGCACTGGTCAGGGCCCGGTTTCGAGCCCTGGAGCACGGCAGGGACAGTCCTGATAAGGAAGAGGTCCCAGGTTCAAGTCCTGGTAGCCCCACCCAGCTCAGAGGCCATTTCCTGTTAGAGGAAGTGGCCTTTTTGATCTTCCGGGTGACTAAGCCCTTTTGGCCTCACCAGGAAAGATCAGGTTCATCGCCTCAGCCCCTTCCAGCAGCACCGGGCGGAGCTGTTTCCGGTAGACCTTCTCGGTCACCACGGTTCCCTTGTGGCCGACCAGGCGGGAGATGTTCTCCAGCACGACACCGGAGTCCGGCAGCAGCGAGACGAAAACGTCGGCAAAGACTGGATGCCGCGGTGGCGGCGATCTTCCATCGGCGTGGTGGGCAGGACGGCTCGCCACGCATCACCGTGCGGCTGCGCCGGGCCGGTTGGCGGATCGGTAAGAACACCGTGGCCGCCTCGATGCGCCGGCAAGCCCTGGTGGCGCGTCCCGCACGGCGGCGCAGGAACACCACCCGGCCGGGCAAGGGGCGCTGGCGCGCCCCCGATCACCTGCAGCGGCGGTTCGCCGCCCCGGCGCCGGACGTGTGCTGGTGCGCGGACGGCACCGAGATTCCCACCGGTGAGGGCCAACTGTATCTGGCGGCGGTGTCCGATCTGTTCTCCCGGCGGATCTGAGGTATGCGATGTGATCGACCTCATCGGCAAGATCAGCCGAGCGGTACTGGCCGACCCCCTGCCACCCCGCCGCGTCCGGGGCAGCCCCCGGATCGTCAAACGCGCGATCTCCAAACACCGCGCCAAAGGCCAGATCGACCGTACCAACCATCGAGCGGCCATCACCATCGACGTCCTCACCGACCCCGAATCGACAACCGCCCAAGCACCTTAACTAACCGGCATTGCCCCTACCCCTCAAGCAAGGTCAGCGTTGGGGGTCCATCAAGCAACTCCGCCCCGGCCTCGAAAGCCTCAACCATGTGCGGGCTGGTCAGGTGCTTGTCGAAAGACGCGCGATCGTACCACTCCTCGAAGACCAGCCATGCGCCAGGATCCAGTGGATCAACATACGGCCTGTAGGACAAGCAACCAGGCTCGGCCAACGTGGGCGCGACAAGCGAAAGCGCCTGCTTGCGCACTCGGTCCTCATGGCCGGGGCGGGCACGCAACCGAGCAACGGCGGTAATCATGGGTTCGTCTCCTTAGTCGATCAGATGAACCAGCCAACCAAGGCGATCTTCATCAAATTCCACGCACCAGGGGCATGGCCGTCCTGAAGTGTCCCAATGCCTGGGTGGTGATTTACGTGCGCGAGTTGCGGATGGTCAGGCGGCCGTAGTCGAGCTCTCCCGTGAGGTGAACGTGCAGCTTGCCGGGACGTCGATGGTCCGGTGCCTTGCAGGTCACGCTGCCCCATTCGGTTCGCACTCCGTCGGCGTTCGCACTGGCGTCGGCGGGCAGGATGATCGCTGCGGAGCCGTACGTGAGCCAAAGCTCGATGTCGACCTCGGGATATCGGATGAGAGCTTGGGACAGGTCGAGCCGCACTTTGCCGTATTCGGAGTCGATCCGTAGCAGGCGGGGGACCCGCCAGTCGCCCTCTCTCCTGATGCGTCCGCCTCCGGGCGTCAGGTGGACCGTGTCGACCGTCAGGTCGGAGATCATCGCGAGCAGGTCGTCGTGGGAGTGCGCGGTGAGCGCCAGTTCGAGTCGCCGTTCCAGCTCACCGGCGCTGAGGCGTCCGTCGGCGAAGCTGTCCTGCAGCAGGTGGACGGCCTTGTCGCGATCGTCGTCGGAGACTCGCGCCTGGAGTGCCCTGCCCACCGCCGCTTCGCGCGGGTTCATTGGCTGACGGCTCTCTTGTACAGCCGCGTGGCCAGCGGCACGAACACGATCAGGAGCACGAGCGACCACAGTATCGACGCCGGCACCGCGTGCTGCAGCGGCCAGGCGCTGGGCACGGGCATGGCCGAGCTGGTGTTGCCGAACAGCTCACGCGTGCCCTGGATGAGCGTGGAGACCGGGCTCCACTCGGCGACCACCTTCAGAGGCCCGGGCAGGCGCGCACTGTCGACGAAGGCGTTGGACAGGAAGACCAGCGGAAGCGACACGAGGGTGGCCACATTGTTGAACACCTCGGGCGTGCGCAGGGCCAGTGCGACCGTCGCCGTCACCCAGGAGAAGGCGTACGCGAACAGCAGCAGCACCAGGAATCCCAGGGCCGCTTCGAGCGGCGAGGTGTGAATGCGCCATCCGACGAGCAGCCCGACGAGGGCCATGGTCACGATGCTGGTCACATTCGTGATCAGGTCGCTGAAGGTCTGGCCGGTCAACACCGCCGAGGGGGACATCGGCAGGGTGCGGAACCGGTCGAAGATGCCTTTCTGTAGGTCCTGTGTGAGGGTGTATCCGGTGATTTGCGCGCTGGTGGTGATCGTCATGACGAAGATGCCGGGGAGCAGGTATTCCGTGTATGACATGCCGGGCAGTTCGATCATGCTGCCGAAGACGTAGGCGAACAGCAGCACGAACACGATCGGCAGCAGGACCACGCCGCCGAGCAGGTCGGGTGCTCGCTTGATCTTCAACGCGTTGCGCTTGGTGATCGTCATGCCGTCGGCGAGTGCCATCTGCAGGGTGTTCATCGCACAGTCTCCTTGATCTTCTCGTCGGCCTCGTGTCCCGTGAGGGTCAGGAACACGTCGTCCAGGGTCGGCCGGCGCAGCCCGGCATCGCGTACGGTGATCCGTTCGGTGGTCAGGTGGCCGAGAGCCGTGGTCAGCGCGGCGGCGCCGCCGGTGACCGGGATCGTCACCTGCAGGGCGGTGGTATCGGTCTGCATGTCCCCGACGGCCAGGGGCGCCAGCGTCCGCCTGACGGCCTCCAGGTCCGCCGCGCTCGTCACCGACAGCTCGATCCGGTCGCCGCCCACCTGGTCCTTGAGCTCGTCGGCGGTGCCGAGCGCGATCACGTGGCCGTGGTCGACCACCGCGATGCGGTCGGCCAGCCGGTCGGCCTCCTCCATGTACTGGGTGGTGAGCAGCACCGTCGTGCCCGCCGTGACGAGCTCGGCGATGACGTCCCACAGGCCCGCGCGGGCCCGGGGGTCGAGGCCGGTCGTAGGCTCGTCGAGGAACAGTACCGGGGGGTTGGCGACCAGCGCGCCGGCCAGGTCGAGGCGGCGTCGCATGCCGCCGGAGTAGCCCTGCACCGGGCGGTCGCCGGCCTCCGTCAGGTCGAAGCGCTCCAGCAGCTCGCGGGCACGCTGCTTGGCGCGCTTGACGCCCAGGTGGTAGAGGCGGCCGACCATTTCCAGGTTCTCGGCGCCGGTGAGGTGGTCGTCGACGGCAGCGTACTGGCCGGAGGCGCCGATGTGGGCGCGCAGCCGGTGTGCTTCGCGGACGACGTCGAGCCCGGCCACCCTGGCGTGTCCGGCGTCCGGCTTCAGCAACGTGGTCAAGATTCGCACGGTGGTCGTTTTTCCGGCTCCGTTCGGGCCAAGCAGCCCGAACACCGTCCCTTCAGGAACGGTCAGCGTCATCCCGTCGAGGGCCACCACGTCGCCGTACTTCTTGACCAGGCCCTCGGCCACGATCGCGTCTGGCATGGCAATCTCCTTGGTTGTCAGGAACGATGAATGACGATGTCGCCGTGGGCGGTGTGCGCCCGGACCTCGACGACCTGGTCGGACTGACCGGGGGTGTCGCTGGGGTCCAGGGAGACGTTCACGGTGCCGTACTGCGAGCTCACGTCCAGCCACGCGGCGCTGCCCTCCCGGATTCCGAGCTCCAGCCCGCCGCCGGTGGTCTCCATGACGACCGAGCCGGACACCACCTCGCCGATCCGGACGCTGCCGTAGGCGGTTTTGGCGGCGACGCCGGCCAGGGCGCGATCGACGGTGCTGTCGCCATGGGCGGAGTTCAGCCGCAGTTCGCCGGTCACCTCGCGCAGGTGGATCTCGCCGTGTGCGGTCTTGACCACTGCCGTGCCGTCGATCTTGCCAATGTGGATGTTGCCGTTGGTCGTGGTCACCTCGGCGTGCCCGGCCGCGCGGGTGACCGAGATGTCGCCATGGGTGGAGCTCAGCCGCAGTCGGCCGGCCTGCTCGACCTGGATATCGCCATAGGAGGTGGAGAAGCTCACCTCGCCGAGCGCGCCCCGGCAGCGGAGGCTCGCCGCCGTCTTGGCGTCGATGCGGGAGCCCGTCGGAAGCTCGACCATCACGTCGACCGAGCCGCCCCAGCCGAGCAGCAGCGAACGCGCCCAGTTCGCGGGCGACTCCAGCAGCTTGTCGAACGAGAGGCCCCAACCCGATGTCGAAGCGACTCGGTCCTTGGCCGCTCGCACCAGGAGCCTGCCGTCGGCGTACTCCACCTGGGCGTACTCGGCGGCGTGCACGTCGGCGTCGTTGAGCTCGTCGCTCGGGCGGATCTCGATGACGGTGTCGGCGCGGTCACTCGCGTTGATCCGGACATTGGCGGTCGCCATGTCGATGACGGCGAGAATCGGTTCTGGGCTGTCGAAGGTCGGCATTGCGGTTCCCTCCTTACGCGTTGGCGTGGCCATCAGCGCACCCAGCCGCGGTAGCGATTACTGGTCTGCTGGGTCGCGCGCCGGGCGGGGCGGCGGCCGGCGTCGCCCGGGTCGAGCGCGGCGGCGACGGCGCGAACCAGCCAGGCGTTGACCGATAGCCCGTCTCGGGCGGCCGCTTCCTCGATGCTCGGCTTGAGGTGCTCGGGGACCCGGAGCGAGATCCGAGAGGTGCCGCCCTCCTCGGCGTCTGCGGGTGGCGGCGGGGCAGGCGGCCGCTCGTACCGCTCGATCTCGTCCTCTCCCTCGAACGATCGTCCGACTGGTGGTGTCACGACGAAGCCGGGGTCGCGTCCACGCAGGCGTACCTCAACCGAGCCGGGTGCGAGCTCCTGGGTGATCTCGTCCGCGGCGGCGGACAGGGCCTCCAGCAAGGCGAGCCGGGTGGCCGACTCGAGCGTTGCGGCGAGGCGCTCGGCCAGCGCACGGGCTTCTTCGCCGCCTGCTCCGGCAGCGATGGCAAGTTCGCGACGGAGGTGATCGACATACGGCGAAAGGTCCATGACGCCACTATGACGCCACTATGGCGTCATTGCAAGGCGCTCACTGATGTCGTGAATGACGTCACGTGGTCAACGGGGTTGCCGTAGCGCTCGCCGAAAATCGAGCGGATGGGGCGTGACCAGCCGTGATCTGTCGACTATCGCGCTGGTCAGGTAGTCGGCGTCCGCCAGTCCCAGATGCTGCGCCGCCGGCCGAAGATGCTCCGTGCGGGTTTTGGCCCGGCGCCCGTAGGAGCGGATCGCATCCGGATCGACCTGGAACTGCCCGGCCGGCCGCACCGCCGCGCCCGCGGCACCGAGGCCACATCGTCCGGGACGAACCCCAACCACGGCAACGTGCACACCGCGACCGCAAGCTCCGACCGGTCCGCCGAGCCACGGCCCCGGCCCCGATCGACGAACGCCACATCAGCCGGGGCAGGAGGGAAGAACCGGAACAACGTTGCATTCAGAATGACCGTCAATCGGCAAGAGCCGGCCGTACTACGACGGTTTATGAGGTGGGGGCTCAAACCCGTTTTCGACGTCGGGGGAACCCTGCGGACGGGCGTCGAGCACGATCGTGTCTGTGTCTGCTTTCCGCAGCCCCTAGGAGATCTTGCGGCGGTAAGTGTTCATGGCGAAGACGTACGCGACGATGAGGATGCCGACACACCAGGCGAGGGCGATCCAGATGTCGGTGCCGACCGGCTGCTGGGTGAACAGGGCGCGGATGGCGTTGACGATGGAGGTCACCGGCTGATGCTCGGCGAAGACGCGCACCGGGGTGGGCATGGTGTCGGTGGGCACGAATGCCGAGCTGAGGAACGGCAGGAAGAGGAGCGGGTAGGAGAACGCGCTCGCGCCTTCCATGGTCTTCGCGGATAGACCGGGGATGACGGCGATCCATGTCAACGCCAGGGTGAACAGGATCAGGATGCCGGCGACCGCGAGCCACGCCGGCACCCCCGCTGCCGAGCGGAAGCCCATGAGCAGGGCGACGAGCACGACGACCACGAGCGAGATCAGATTGGCGACCAGTGAGGTCAGCACGTGCGCCCACAGTACGGACGACCGCGCGGTCGGCATGGACTGGAATCGCTCGAAGATGCCGCTCTTCATATCCATGAACAGCCGGTACGCGGTGTAGGCGATGCCCGAGGCGACCGTGATGAGCAGAATGCCGGGCAGCAGGTAGGTCACATATGAATCCGCCCCCGTGTTGATCGCGCCGCCGAACACGTAGACGAACATCAGCATCATGGCGATCGGCATGACCGCGGTGGTGATGATGGTGTCCGGGCTGCGCGTGATGTGGCGCAGGGATCGTCCCAGCAGGACGGCGGTGTCGCCGAAGAAATGCTTGGTCATCGTTGTTCCTTACGCGTCTGTGCCGACATTGCGGTCATGGCCGTTCTTGCCGTTGTCACCGACGAGCGTGAGGAAGACGTCCTCGAGGGTCGGCTGTTTTTCGACGTATTCGACCTTGGCGGGCGGGAGCAACTGCTTGAGCTCTGCGAGGGTGCCGTTCACGATGATCCGCCCCTCGTGCAGGATCGCGATCCGGTCGGCGAGTTGTTCGGCCTCGTCCAGATACTGGGTGGTGAGCAGCACCGTCGTGCCCTGGGCGGCGAGTTCTTCGACGGCCTGCCATACCTCGATGCGCGCCTGGGGGTCGAGTCCGGTCGTCGGCTCGTCGAGGAAGACGACCGGCGGATTCCCGATGAGGCTCATCGCGATGTCGAGGCGGCGGCGCATGCCACCCGAATACGTCGACACCTTCCGCGCCGCCGCGTCGGTCAGCGAGAAACGCTCGAGCAGGTCATCGGCGATCTTGCCCGGGTCCTTGAGGTGCCGCAACCGGGCGACCAGCACGAGGTTCTCCCGCCCGCTGAGGATCTCGTCGACGGCGGCGAACTGTCCGGTGAGACTGATGGACTCCCGCACGTTCGCGGCCTGCGTGGCGACATCGAAGCCGTTGACGCCGGCGGTCCCCGCGTCGGCCTTGAGCAGCGTGGACAGGATCTTCACGACCGTGGTCTTGCCCGCCCCGTTCGAGCCGAGCAGGGCGAAGATGCTGCCCCGCGCCACGTCGAAGTCCACGCCGCGCAGCACCCGCAGCTCCTTGTACGACTTCTCCAGGCCCTGTACGTGGATCGCCTGGGCTTGCTGTGTCGTCATCAGCCTGTCCTGTCTTCTTTCCCGGTGTCTTCGCCGGCGGCGCGCTCGATGGCGCTGGTGAACCGTTCTCGCTCCCGGCCGATCCACCGCCCCACCGAGTAGTTCTGCACAAACGTCTCCACGAACTCCACGGGGTCCTCCCCGAAGATCTCGCGGATCGGGGTTCCGTCCGCCGCGCTCTGCTCGAACAGATCGGCAAGATCCTCGAACATCGAAGCCGCGTTGGCGCCGTCCCCCGGCCCGAAGTGCATCAGGTACCGCTCCAGCGCTTCGACTGCCGTGCGATAGTTCTCGGGAAGCGCTTTGATGCGTGCCTTGTACTGCCGCCAGCGCCTCTTGTCCTCGAGCGGTCCCGTGACCACCTCCAGGTATTGCAGGTAGCGCCTCTTCGGCTCGTTCGCCCCTGCGTCCATGGCTACTTACCTCCTTCGCGGAGCTGTTCGAGCCGTTCCGTGAGGAAGCTCCAGGTCCTCCAGAACTCTTCGAGATACTCCCGGCCCTGAGCGTTCAGGGAATACACCTTGCGTGGCGGCCCCTTCTCGGACGGGACCTTCTCCACGTCGACGAGACCGCGCCGCTCGACCCTGACCAGTAGCGCGTAGACGGTGCCCTCGGCGATGTCGGAGAAGCCCTGATCCCGCAGCCACGCCGTGATCTCGTAGCCGTACGCGGGCCGGCCGGACAGGATCGCCAGGACGATGCCCTCCAGCGTTCCCTTGAGCATCTCCGTCACCTGCTTGCCCACGGAACACCCCTCAGCTACTCATTGATGCTAACTACCAGTACACGGTAACACTGACTACTGGTATATAGCAATACTGAATAGCTGAAGCGCACGCCGAGACCGCAAGAGTGTGGGGCAGGCGACCTGATCACTGCTCGTGAGCGAGCCCGCCGCCCCCTCTGAGAAGACGGGCCGCGTCAGCCCACCGAAGATCTCGACCGCCGGCTTCGCCGCCGCGGACGCGGCGCTTGAGAGGGCGAGCCACCACGGTGCCGCCTCAGCCGCTGCCCGCGGTGTCGAGTGCGGTGCCCACCTGGTCGGCCAGGGTCACCGCGACCAGGCGGGCCTGCAGGGGCGGGACGGTCCCGGGTGTGGGATCGAGCATGAACCGGCCGTAGAAGCGGCCGTTGCCGAACGTGCGCAGTTCGACCTCCTCGCCAGGCAGGCCCATCCGATCGACGTCCCAGCGTCTGTGACCCCAGGTCACGCTGCCGTCCTGTTCGAGCCGGGGCGGGTGGCCGATCAGGGTGCCGTACTCGAAGCGGCACCCGCGCAGGCGCAGCAGCGTGGTGAGCTGGGCGGTGACGTGATCGACCACCGTGTCAGGCGCCTTCGCCGTCTGAGCCAGCGTGGCGGTGTCGTGGATCCGGGCCAGATAGTCGGCGTCGGTGATGGCGATCACTTGTAGCCGCCGAGCGCGGGCGGCCAACTGCGAGACCATCAGACCCACGACGAGCAGGAGAACCGCGGTCTGGATGTCCGCGGATTTGGTGATGGCGAAGCGCTGGTAGGGCTGGGTGAAGAAGAAGTTGAACCACACCGCGGCCGACACCGCCGCGAGCGCGCCGGCCAGACGGTTCCCAACGGCGGCAACCGCGACCACGATCACGACCAGGACAAGGGCCACGCTCGTGTTCGGCAGACCGGCGCGAAACGGCAGGAGCACCACCGCGACCGCCAGTGGAGCCACCAGCGCGGCCACGAGCGCGATGCGATCCCTGTTCAGGTAGCGAGGCATTCCCGCCGCACCTCCCTTCCGCACCTCGTATCCGCCGAGGTCAACGCCTTACTCCACTTCTACCCAGTCCGGAGATCGGCGCTCGGTGCATTGTCGTCCGCCCGTGCTGCCGGATCGACGTACGGCTGACCGATGGCGAAGACGGCACGCAGACCGCTGGTGGCGCCATCAAATCGGGGACACGCCAGGCATGGCGATCTTGCTTTGTGTGTTCGGATCGCTACTTTATGCATGCGTCTCGTTGATGCGCGACCCCTGATTCGCACGTCCCGCCGGAAGAGGACCATGCACCCCATCCGCATTTCTGGCTTCTTCGTCATGCTCGCTTCGGCATTGGCGATCGCCTGCGCCCCTGTCCCCGCGGCCGTGGCCGCTACCTTCCCCGTGCTTCAGGCGGACCCTCCCGAGGAGGAACCGTGCCCCAACGGGCAGCCGAGACCGTGTGGTGCCCAGGAGGAACGCGGCGGCGTCGACGCCGACCGGGAAGAGACCAAGAAGGACGAGGCCAAGGCCAAGGAGGACATCGCCGAGGCCAAGAAGAAGGTGGAGGAATGCCCTCCGACCTCGAAGCAGTGCATGGAGAACCTCATCGGCGACGGTGGCGGTCAGCGTAAGGACATCGACGACACCCGGCAGGCGCTGGCCGACTTCCGGCCCGCCCCCTCGGACAACGCCGCATCCGCCATCGCGGGCACATGCGACGAGTTCGCCGCGGGGTTGCCCGCCGTACTGCGCAACTCCCCTGACTTCTCCCAGCTGACCGGTGTCTGCGAGCTGATGAACCCATGACCACCATGAACTCTCCTCTGCGTTGGACGCCGCTGTTTCCCGCCGCCGTCCTGGTCGCGCTCATGCCCACGACCGCCTTGGCCACCCCCGTGCCCAACGTGCCCGACATGCCCCCCGTGCCCGTCGCCCAGGCCTTCGACGGCAACGACCGCAGAGCGGTCACCGACGCCGTGAACCACTGTGCGAGCGCACCCGGCACCTGCTCCTTCACCCCGGAGGAGGCCTACTCCTACACCTACACCGGGACGGACACCCTGAAGCAGGCGCGGCGGCGCACCCCCCCAGCACGCCGCCGCACCGCTCCCCTGTGCGGCCCGGATCCGGGGACGGGAGTCCGGACCGCACTCGTAGCACCTCCGAAGAGGTCATTCAGTGGCCGTGATGGCATTGGCGATCTTGCGTAGTTCCCTCCCGATCACGGCTTTGCCGAACTTGGCGGCATAGTCGGCATAGGAGTCCTTGTCGGCCTTGACGTCCTTGCCGAGCTTGGTGGCATAGTCGGCCTTGGTGAGCTTGGCGGCGTATTCGACGCTCAGCTCGACCTGGACCATCAGGTCGGGGCGCGGTGCCCAGAGGATGGTCGGTGCGGCGCCGACCTCGTAGGTGACGACCGCGTCTCGCACTCCGGCGGTCTTGAACCGCAGGGTCGTCTTTCTCTGGAAGACGACCGCCCGAACGCTGTAGCGGTCAGAGGGGAGGCCGCTCTCACGCCAGAAGATGCTGCCGTCCTCGCCGGAGGCCACCCCGGTCGTGGACCTCGTCCAGATCAGGTCCTTCGGCAGGTAGCCGAACCTCACTCCGCCGAACTCCCGGCCGTCCCCCGGATCTCTGAGCGTGGGCTCACTCCCCTTCTCCGCGGGGGCCAAGGTCGATAACAGACTATTGGGCACGGTCGGTACCGGAACGGGCTCCGCAGCCAGGACCAACGAGACCGTGCTGCCTGCGGGAACCAGTTGCCCGCCGTCGGGCACCTGCCTCGTCACCCAGCCGTGACGCAAGTCCTTCAGCACGACGGCCTTGAATCCCGCCGCCTTCAGGACGGCCTTGGCCCTCTCCCTGGTCAGGTCGATGACCGTGGGAACCTCCACCTTCCCGGACGTGTCCACCCGCACGGACATGTCCCCCTGCGTGGAGGCGGCCCCCTGTGTGGAGGTGGCCTCCTGCGTGGAGGCGGACCCCGGGCGGGCCTCGAGATTGACCGCCAGGCCGGACCCTATCTGCCGACCGGCGGGCATCACCACCGCCACGGTGACGGTCGCCAGCACGACTCCCGCCGTACGGACGCGCACCTTGCGGACGCGGTGGCGGTGGCGGACCACCGCCCCCATCACGGAGGGCGCGTGTATCCCCTCGACCTGCGCCCGCATCGCTTCGGCCAGTTCCTCCTCGAGTCTCATCCCCGTACTCCTTCCAACGTGCCCATGCGCTCGCGAATCCTGGCCAGCCCCCGTGCGGCCTGGCTCTTCACGGTTCCGACCGAGCAGCCCATCAGCGTGGCGGTCTCGGCTTCCGACAGGTCCTCCCAGTAGCGCAGCACCAGCACCGCGCGCATCCGCACGGGCAGCCTGCGCAGTTCCCCCAGGAGTGCGTCGCGCAACTCGAGGTTCGGGGAGTGGACCAAGGTGTCCGGCGGCCTGGCGAAGGTGATCTCCTGGATCACCCTGCGGCGCCGGTAGAGGTTGATCGCGAGGTTCACCACGACCTTGCGGGCATAGGCCTCCGGGTTGTCGTGCTGGATCCGTCCCCAGTGCCGGTAGATCCTCTCTAGCGCGTTCTGCACCAGATCCTCGGCATCGTGCCGGGAGGCGCCGCAGACCAGGACGGCGGTGTGCAGCAGCGCGGTGCTCCGCGCGGCCACGAACTCGTCGAAGGCTTTCTCGTCCTCATCCGTCACTCGCGGGCCTCCTTTCACCCCTCTCAACACACGAACCCCTCGCCAAGTTGAGAAGAACGTGAGATTTGTTGGAACAAGGAGGAAGGCACGGCCGATCGCCGGGTCCTAGGTAGGCGCGGCAGCTTGGAAATGGTCACACCGGTTCGGCGCGAGCCCCCGGAGAAGCCACGCTTGCCGTCACCCGCGTGGTCTGACAACGAGGCGGACTTGATTTAACTCATGGTTAACGAGGTCTGCCGTCTTATTGAACTCTTCGTCATCCGACCGGCCGGGGACCGTTCGCGCCGGTCGGGCCAATGATGCCTCCGCCAAGCCGAGCGCGGCGATGCCGCCGCACACGCCGACGCGACCCCGGACTCCAGTCGTGATCCCGAACGGTGGCGGACGGAGGAGGCGGGCACCCGGTGAGGTGGACCGGAACCGCCGATGTCGTAGCCGAACCCGTGGCCCAACCAAGATCAACTTTACGACTACGCTGCGCGCCTTCGGAGTCGTCGGCTCCGGCGAGACCTCTGTCGATCCGGGGCTTTTCCTCGTGTTCGGGGCGCCCTGAGGCGCCTTCGTGCGGGCTGGGTGCCGCCCGGGCCGTACGAGCCGACCGTGTCCTCCACTCCGCGGAAGACGCCCACTGTCCCGAATGAAAGAGGCCTCGCGGGTTCACGCGCTGTTAATCAATATGGATCTTGAGGCTTCGTTAGTTCATGCAGTGTTTGTCAAGATTGATCTTGAGGGGGTGTAAGCCGCTCCCTATGGTCGGTATCGGCCACGCAAACCGGGGAAAACGGACACAGTCAATATGCTCCTTACCAATCTGCATGCTTCGATTGGCGACGACGGCCTCGGGTCCATGAACTTCCTCAACGAGGTGGCCATACGGCATCCCCATGCCATCTCATTCGCCGCCGGGCGCCCCATCGACGAGCACTTCGACGCCGCCGACGTGCACCGCTGGCTGGACGTCTACCTGAAACATGAGGGAATCCCCGCCAGCGCGCTGTTCCAGTACGGCCCCACCAAGGGCATCATCGCGGAGCCCGTGGCCCGCCACCTGCGCGCCGACGAGGGCATCGAGATCGACCCGGCCGCCGTCCTCGTCACCGTCGGTGCCCAGGAGGCCATCCACCTGGTGCTCCGGGCGCTGCGCCGCGACGACCGCGACGCGGTGCTCGCGGTGGCCCCCACCTATGTCGGGTTCACCGGGGCCGCCCTGACCATGGATCTGCCGGTCTTCGACGTGCGCGACGGCGACGACGGCATCGACCTCGACGACCTCGCCGAAACCGTGCGCCGGGTCCGGCACCTGGGACTGCGCCCACGCGCCTGCTACGTCATGCCGGACTTCGCCAACCCGTCCGGGCGGAGCATGGACGTGCCCGTCCGGCACCGCTTGCTGGAGGCGGCCGCCGAGCACGACCTGTTGCTCATCGAGGACAACCCGTACGGCTTCTTCGGACCTCGCCGTCCCTCCCTCAAGGCGCTCGATCACGACCGCCGCGTGATCTACGTGGGCACCTTCGCCAAGACCGTGCTGCCGGGCGCCCGAGTCGGCTACGTCGTCGCCGACCAGCGAGTCCACGCGGCGGACGGCTCCGTCAGCCTGTTCGCCGACGAACTCGCCAAGCTCAAGAGCGTCGTCACGGTGAACACCTCGCCGCTGGCACAGGCGGTGATCGGCGGACGGCTGATCGAGGCGGACCACAGATTACGCGAGGCCAACGCGGGGCCGGCCGCCGAGTACCGGCGGAACCTGGACCGGATGCTGGCCGGCCTTGAGCGCAGGTTCAGCGAACCGCGCTTCGGCGGGCGGGTGACCTGGACGGCCCCCGAGGGTGGTTTCTTCCTCGTCGTCGACGTGCCCTGCGTCGTGGACGACGACCTCCTTGAACTCGCCGCACGCGACTACGGCGTGCTGTTCACCCCGATGTCCTACTTCCTGCGCGGCGGCCGGGCCGTCTCGCAACTGCGACTCTCCTTCAGCCGGATCCTCCCGGAGGAGATGGAGACCGGCCTGGACCGGCTCGCGGCGCTCGTGGCCGACCGTCAGCTTCCGTGACCGACGTGCCAAGGAGACCCGGCATGCACACGTACCCGCTTTCCGCCGCCCAGCGGGAGATCTGGACCGCACAGCTCGCCGAGCAGGACGCCGCCTTCCTGGTGGGCACGGCGGTGGACATCCCCGGTGCGATCGATCCGGAGCTGATCGAGACGGCACTCCGGCAGGCCGTCGGCGAGGCGGCCGCCGCGCGGACCGTCTTCGTCGAGGTCGCCGGCGTCCCCCGGCAGCGTGTCCGGGACAGCCTGCCGCACTGGCCGATTCCCCACATCGACCTGCGCACCGAGGACCGCCCGGCCGATGCCGCGCTCGCCTGGATGCGGGCCGACCTGGCCCGGCCGCGGGACATCGAACAGCAGGTGGTGATGAGCGCGGCGCTGCTGCGTGTCGCCGACGAGGCGTACACCTTGTACGTCAGCGCCCATCACGCGGTCACGGACGCGGTCGGCGCCACGCTGGTCGTGCACCGGGCCGCGGACATCTACACCGCCTTGGCGGCGGGCGAGCCAGGGCCGCCCGCGCCGCCGTTCGGCTCGATCGTCGAGATCCTCGCCTCCGACGAGGATTACCGCTCCTCAGACCGGTACGTCTCCGACCGCGCGTACTGGCACTCCCGGTTCGCCGACCGGCCCGAGCCCGTCACCCTGCCCCGCCGCGAACGGTCCGGTCCGCGGGCCTATCACCAGGGCACACACCGGCTTGACGCCGCCGAGTCCGACGCCCTCAGGCGCGCCGCCCGGGCCGCCCGCACCCACTGGTCGGTGTTGTTCGCCGCCGCGACCGCCGCGTACCTGCACCGTATGACCGGGCACACCGACGTCATCCTCGGTATGCCGGTGACGGCCCGGCCCACCAGCTCAAGCCGGGAACTGGTGACCACGCTCGCCAACGTCCTGCCGCTGCGGGTCACGGTCACCGCGGACACCACCCTGGCTCAGCTGGTGCGCCGCGTCGCCGACGCCACCCGGGAGCTGCTACGCCACCAGCGTTACCGCGGTGAAGAGCTGGTCCGGGAGCTGGCCCTGGCCCCGGGCATGGGCGCGTTCGCCGTCTGCCACACCAACGTGATGGCCTCCGAGTACGTGGTCGCGTTCGGGCCGCACCGGGCCACCATGCGCAACCTCTCCATCGGCTGGATCGAGGGGATCTCGTTCACCGCCTCGCTCGCCGGTGACCGCGTCACCGTCGACGTCATCGCCAACGCCCGGGTCGCCGACGCCACGGCAACCGACGACCACACCCGCCGCTATCTCGCCGTGCTCGCCGAGTTCGCCGGTGACGGAGGCCGTACGGTCGGCGACCTGCCCGTGCTCGAACCCGGCGAGCGGCACCGCGTCCTGCACGAATGGAACCCCGGCCGGGAGACGCCGGTCACGGAGTCACTCACCGAGCTGTTCGCCGCCCGGGTACGGCAGGCGCCCGACGCCGTCGCCGTCGAGTGCGGGGACGTCACCCTGACGTACGCCGAGCTGGATGCCGTGTCCGAACGGCTCGCCCGCCGTCTCGTCGCCGCGGGCGCCGGGCCCGACCGAGTGGTCGGGCTGTGCCTGCCCCGTTCGGCGGACCTCGTCGTCGCCGTGCTCGGCGTGCTCCGCGCCGGTGCCGCGTACCTGCCTCTGGACGCCGAGTACCCTGCCGCCCGGCTGAGACTGATGGCGGAGGACACCGAGCCGGCGCTGATCCTGGTCACCGAGGAGACCGTCGCGGCGGTGGCGGACCTCGGCGTGCCCACGCTGCCGCTGAGCGACGACGCCGGGCTGCCAGGCGACAACGTCGGGCCGTCCAGCGCCGACGCCGGGCCGTCCAGCGCCGACGCCGCGTCCGCGTCCGCGCCCGCGTCCGATGGGCCTCTGCCGACGCCCGCGCCCGGCGACGCCGCGTACGTCATTTACACCTCGGGCTCGACCGGCCTGCCGAAGGGCGTGATGATCACCCACGCCAACGTGGTGCGCCTGTTCACCGCCGTGGCCGGACATCACCGCTTCACCGAGGACGATGTCTGGTCGCTGTTCCATTCGTACGCGTTCGACGTGTCGGTCTGGGAGATGTGGGGTGCCTTGCTGCACGGCGGACGCGTGGTCGTCCTGCCCTGGGAGGTCACCCGTACCCCGGCGCTGATGGCCCGGGTGCTCGCCGAGAGCGGCGTCACCGTGCTCAGCCAGACCCCGTCGGCCTTCGCCGGTCTCGCCCAGGCACTCGCCGAGGACGTGTCGAGCCGGACGGCGCTGGCGACCCGGCTGCGGGCGATCGTCTTCGCGGGCGAGGCGC
Organism: Streptosporangium sp. NPDC051023; assembly: GCF_040689595.1. Lineage (NCBI taxonomy): Bacteria > Bacillati > Actinomycetota > Actinomycetes > Streptosporangiales > Streptosporangiaceae > Streptosporangium > Streptosporangium sp. NPDC051023. Next base: position 19,789 of record NZ_JBFBCE010000051.1, read on the forward strand.
TGGACCCCGTCGCCTCTCGCGACTGGTACACCTTGCTCGGCCCGGACGGCCCGGTGCAGATCAACATGTACGGCACAACCGAGACCACTGTGCACGCCACGTACATGGAGGTGCCCCGGACCGGCGAGCTGCCCCCGCCCGGCGTCTTCCCGGTCGGTGTGCCCCTGGCCGACCTGAGGGCCTACCTGCTCGACGGGCGGCTGTCGCCGGTGCCTCCGGGCGTCGCGGCCGACGTGTACCTCGCCGGTCCCGGCCTGGCCCGTGGCTATCTGCGTCGTCCCGCCCTGACCGCCGGACGCTTCGTCGCCTGCCCGTACGGTCCGCCCGGTGAGCGGATGTATCGAACCGGCGACCGGGCCCGCTGGACCGCCGACGGGCAGCTGGAGTTCCTGGGCCGTGCCGACGACCAGGTGAAGATCCGTGGCTTCCGGGTCGAGCCGGGGGAGATCGCCGCCGTCCTCGGCCAGTACCCGACGGTACGCCAAGCCGTGGTCGTCGTCCGCGAGGACCGGCCGGGCGACCGCCGTCTGGTCGGCTACGTGGTCACCGCGGACGGCGCGGAGGGCGCCGCCATCCGCGCGCACGCGGTCGAGCGCCTGCCGTCCTACATGGTCCCGGCCGTCGTGGTCACGCTGGCCGAGCTGCCGCTGACGGTCAACGGCAAACTGGACAAGCGGGCCCTGCCCGCACCCGTGTACGAGGGCGCCGGAGGCCGCGAGCCCCGCACCCACGCGGAGAGGGTGCTCTGCGCGGAGGTCGCCGCCGTGCTCGGCGTCCCCGCGGTCGGACCGGACGACGCCTTCTACGCTCTGGGTGGCGACTCGGTGATGGCGATCGACCTCGTCGGCCGGGCCCGCGCCGCCGGGCTCGCCCTGTCCACCCGTGATGTGATCATGGCTGCCACTCTCGCCGACCTGGCCGAGCGCGCCGGTACGGTGGCCGGCCCCGCGTCGGAGCTCAAGCCGGAACCCGTGCTGGGTGACGTCTGGCCGCTCGCCCCGCTCCAGGAGGGCCTGCTCTTCCACGCCGCCTACGACACGAGTTCACCCGACGTCTACACCGTCCAGGTGGTGCTCACGCTCGAAGGCGCACTCGACCCGGCGAGGCTGCGCGCGGCCGGCCAGGCGGTGCTCGACCGGCACCCCAGTCTGCGTGTCACCTTCGACGCCGACAGCCGGACGCAGGTGGTGCGCACGGGCGTGACGCTGCCCTGGCGGGAGATCGAGACCACACCTGAGGAGCTCGACGAACTGCTCGCGGCGGACCGGCTGCTGCGCTTCGATCCAGCCTCGGGGCCGCTGCTCCGGATGACGCTGCTCCGGACCGGCGCGGACGCCTACCGGCTGGTGCTGACCAACCACCACCTGCTGCTCGACGGGTGGTCGATGCCCTCGCTCGTGCGCGAGCTGCTCGCCGCCTACGTCGGCGGGCAGCCGGTCGGCGACGGCCAGACCTACCGGCGCTACCTGGAGTGGCTCACCGGCCGAGACCGGGACGCCGCGCGCGCCGCGTGGCGCGCCGCCTTCACGGGTCTCGCAGAGCCCACCCTGGTCGCGCCCGCGGCGCACCCCGCTCCGAGCGCGCCGCAGCGGGTCACCCGTGTGCTGTCGACAGCCCTCACCGACTCGCTCGGTCGTCGCACGCGCGAACTGGGCGTCACCCTCAGCACCGTGTTGCGCCTCGGCTGGGCGGTGGTGCTCGGCCAGCTCACCGGGCGTACGGACGTGGTCTTCGGCGCCACCGTTTCAGGGCGGCCGGCGGAGGTTCCCGGCGTCGCCGACGCGCTCGGTCTCTTCATCAACACCGTCCCGGTTCGGGTGCGGCTCGACCCCGCCGCCACCCTCGCCGAGCTGCTGCGCCGGATGCACGACGAGCAGTCCGGGCTGCTGGCCCACGAGCACCTGAGCCTCGCCGAGATCCAGCGGGCCTGCGGCCTCGGCGAGCTGTTCGACACCATCATGGTGCTGGAGAACTACCCGCTGGACGCGTCCACCCTGGACCGGGATCTCGGTGGCTTCCGGATCACCGCGGCCGAAGGGGTCGACGCCTCGCACTACCCGCTCGGGCTCAGCATCGTCCCCGGGACGGAGCTGCGGCTGCGCCTGGACCATGGCCCTGCGGTGCCCGCCGCGACCGCCACGGCGCTGCTCGGACGGCTGACCGCGTTCCTCGAAGCGGTCGCCGCCGACCCGGCTCTGCCGCTGCACCGCGTCGAACTGCTCGCCAAAGCGATCCGTGAGCGGATCCTGGAGTGGAGTACCGGGCCCGCCACACCCCCCGGGCGAACGCTGCCCGAACTCTTCTCCGAGCAGGCCGCCCGCACACCGGACGCGGTTGCCGTCGAGGTCGGAAACGGCGAGGACGGCATCACGTACGCCGAGCTTGAGGCGGCCTCCTCCCGGCTCGCCCACCGGCTCATCGCAGCAGGCGCGGGCCCCGAGCGCCTCGTCGGGCTCGCGCTGCCACGGTCGGTGCAACTGCTGACCGCGGTGCTCGCCGTACTCAAGGCCGGCGCCGCCTACTTGCCGCTGGACCCCGAGTACCCGTCACGACGGCTGGCGGTGATGCTCGCCGACGCCGAGCCGGTGCTCGTGCTCGCCACCGCGGCCACCGCGGCGACGCTGGGCGGCACCGGCGCGCGGGTGATGGTGCTCGACAGTCCGGCGGTCACCGCCGAGATCGCGGACTGCCCGGACGGCCCGGTCACCGACGCCGACCGGGGTGCGCCGCTGCGACCGGGGCACCCCGCGTACGTCATCTACACCTCCGGCTCGACCGGCGAGCCCAAGGGCGTCGTGGTGGAGCACCGCGGAGTCGAGGTCTTCGCCCGCGCCCAGAACGCCGCGCTGCGCATCGGGCTGGGCAGCCGCGTCCTGCAGTTCTCCTCCTCCAGCTTCGACTCGTTCGTGGGGGAGACCTGGAGTGCTCTGCTGGGCGGGGCGACTCTCGTCATCCCCACCGAGCGTCCGCTGGTCGGCGAGGTGATGACCCGGGTGCTCGAGCGGTACCGGATCACCCAGGCACAGCTGCCCTCAACCGCGCTGCTCGGGGTCGAGCCCGGCCCCGGCACGACCTTTCTGCCGCACGTCGTCATCGGCGCCGAAGCATGCCCGGCCGGCCTGGTGCAGGCGTGGGCCCGCGACGGCCGACGGATGCTGCACACCTTCGGCCCGACCGAGGCCACCGTGTACTCGACGACCACCGGACCGCTCGGCGGCGACGAGATCGCCCCGCCGATCGGCCGGCCGATTCCGGGCTCCCGGGTGTACGTGCTGGACGCCGCGCTGGCGCTCGCGCCGCCCGGGGTGGCCGGCGAGATCTACCTCGGCGGGCCCGGCGTGGCCCGCGGCTATCACGGCCGGCCCGCGCTGACCGCCGAACGGTTCGTCGCGGATCCGTACGGCCCGCCGGGGCAGCGCATGTACCGCACCGGCGACCTCGGCCGGTGGAACGACGACGGCGAGCTTGAGTTCGTCGGCCGTGCCGACGAGCAGGTGAAGGTTCGAGGTTTCCGGGTCGAGCCGGGTGAGATCGCCGCGGTGCTCGGCGCCCATCCCGACGTCGATCGGGCGGTGGTGGTGCTGCGTGAGGACCGCCCCGGTGACAAACGCCTGGTCGGCTACGTGGTCCCGGCGACAGCCGACCCGGAGCGGCTGCGACAGTACGCCGGTGACCGGCTGCCGCACTACATGGTCCCGGCCGCGATCGTGGCGCTCGACGCGCTGCCGCTGACCCAGAACCACAAGCTGGACCGGCGTGCCCTGCCGGCACCCGACTACGGGACGGTGGCGGAGCGGCGTCCGCCCGCGACCCCCGCAGAGGCCGTGCTCTGCGACGTGTTCGCCGAGGTCCTCGGCCTCGCCGAGGCCGGGCCCGACGACGGCTTCTTCGGCCTGGGCGGCGACTCCGTGCTCGCCATGCAGGTGATCAGCCGGGCCCGCGCCGCCGGGCTGGTCCTCGGCGTCCGCGACGTCTTCGAGGCCGGGACCCCCGCCGCGCTCGCGACCCGCGCGGTCCCGGCCGAGGACGTGACCGCCGCCGCCGGCACCGCCGTGGACAGCGGTCCGGTGCCGTTGCTGCCCATCGTGGCCGACCTGCGGGAACGGGCCGGCCTGGTCGCCGAGTTCGACCAGTCGGTTGTGGTGGCGGTGCCGCCGACCACCGCGGAGGCGCTCACCACGGCGCTGCGCGCCGTCGCGGACCTGCACGAGGCGCTGCGTCTGCGCGTGCGCCCGCACGACGGCGGCTGGGAACAGACGACCGACGGGACCGGCCCCGTGCTCACCCGCGTGGACGCCGGCGCGGTGCCGGACGGCGAGCGGCTCGCCGTCGCGCGCCGCGAGGCCGCCGCCGCCCGGCTGCGCCTCGATCCGGTCACCGGCACGATGGTCCAGGCGGTCTGGCTGGACGCGGGCCCCGCCGCGGCCGGCCTGCTGGTGCTCAGCATCCACCACCTCGCCGTGGACGGGGTGTCCTGGCGGGTCCTGCTCCCCGACCTGGCCGCCGCGCACGCCGCGGCCGCCGGTGGGAGACCGGTCGCCCTGCCCCCGACCGGCACCTCGGTACGCCGCTACGCCCACCTGCTCACGACGGCCGCCACCAGCCCGGGGGTCCGCGCCGAACTGCCGCACTGGCGTTCGGTGACCCAGCGGGCCACGCCCGTCCTCCCTGCAGGCGGTACGGCGGGCAGCCTGACCCTGCGATGGAGCCCGGAGACCACCGCGCGCCTGCTGGCACACGCCACCGACGGCTTCCACACCGGTGTCCAGGAACTGCTGCTCGCCGCGCTCGCGGCGGTGACCGGGCCACTCACCCTGGACCTGGAGGGCCACGGACGGCACGAGGACGTCGCCCCCGGCCTGGACCTCTCTCGCACCGTCGGCTGGTTCACCACTCTCTACCCGGTCCGCCTCGAGACGCGGGCGGACGATCTGGACCGCGTCGTCCGCGCGGTGAAGGAGCAACTGCGCGAGGTGCCGCGGCGCGGCTTGGGCTACGGTCTCCTGCGCCACCTCGACCCCGAGAGCGCACCCGTGCTCGCGGCTCCCCCGCCCCGCGAGGTGGGCTTCAACTATCTCGGCCGGATCGCCGCCCGGCCCGGTGCCCACTGGACGCCGCTCCCCGGCGCCCTGGACATGACCGGTGTGCTCCCCGGCGCCCACCCGCTGGAGATCAACGCCCTCATCGCGGAGGGAGAAGCCGGAGCGGAGCTCGTCGCCACCTGGGTGTGGACCCGCGGCGGCGAGACGGTCGCGACGCTCGCCGAGCGGTGGCAGGCGGCCGTCGAGGCCATCACCACCCTCGACGGTGGCCACAGTCCCTCGGACTTCCCCCTCGTCGCGCTGACTCAGCAGCAGGTCGACCGGCTGGACCGCGCGCCCGCGGGCCGCCCGGACGACGTCTGGCCGGTCACCCCCCTGCAGCAGGGCCTGCTCTTCCACGCCGGCTACGACCCCGAGGCGACCGACCCCTACGTATGGCAGGTACGCCTGGATCTCGCCGGGCCGCTGGACGCCGACCGGCTGCGCAGGGCCGGCCAGGCACTGCTGGACCGGCACCCCACGCTGCGGGTCGGCTTCGCCGTCGACGGCCTGGACACCCCGGTGCAGGTCGTGCACCGGCACGTCGAGCTGTCGTGGCGCTTCGTGAACGCGGAGCCCGGCGAGCTCGCCGGCCTGCTCGCGGCCGACCGCGCCGAACGCTTCGACCCCGCAACCGCCCCGCTGCTGCGGATCACCGTGGTGCGGACCGGGCCTGACCGGCACCTGCTCGTCCTCACCGTGCACCACCTCCTCTTCGACGGCTGGTCCATGCCGGTGCTGATGCGGCAGCTGTTCGTCGCGTACGACACAGGCACGCTGCCGCCTGCCGGGAACGCCTACCGTGACTACCTCGGCTGGCTCGCCACCCGCGACACCGAGGCGGCCCGGCACGCGTGGGCCGACGCGCTGGCCGGCCTGGAGGGGCCGACCCTGATCGCACCGGGAGCCAAGCCCGCCGCCGAACCTCCGCTCCGGGCCGCGCGGACGCTGTCGCCCGAGGCGACCGCGGCCCTGGACGCGCGCGCCCGGGAGCTGGGCGTCACCGTCAACGCGCTGCTGCAGACCGGCTGGGCCGTGGTGCTCGGCGCGCTCACCGGGCGCCGCGACGTCGTCTTCGGCGGCACCGCGCACGGCCGGCCGCCGGAGATCACCGGCATCGACACCGCGATCGGCATGTTCATCACCACCTTGCCGGTCCGCGTCGAGCTGGATCCGGCCGCCACGCTCGGCGCCACCGCCAGGAGAGTCCAGGAGAGCCAGTCGGCGCTTCTGCCGCACCGGCACCTCAGCCTGGCCGAGGTACAGCGCGATGCCGACCTGGGCGACCTCTTCGACAGCCTCATGGTCTACGAGAACTACCCCCTCGACGCCGACGCGCTCGACCAGGGTGTCGCGGGCCTGCGGATCACGGGCGCCACGGGAGTCAGCGCGACCCACTACCCGCTGACGTTGACCGTCCTGCCTGGCGCCGAACTGACGCTGTGGGTGGATCACGACCCCGCCCAGGTCTCCCCGGCGGCCGCCGAGCGGATCCTCGACCGGCTGGTCGCCGTCTACGCGGCGGTGGCCGACGCGCCCGGCCTGCCGCTGCACCGGCTTGACCTGCTGACCGGCGCCGAGCGCGAACGGGTGCTTGAAGGATGGGGCAAGGGACCGGCGAGCGCGCCCGGCCCGGTCGTGCCCGAGCTGATCGAGGCCCAGACGCGCCGGACGCCGGACGCGCTCGCCGTCGAGGCCGGCGGCATCCGGCTGACCTACGGCGAGCTGCGCGGCCGGGTCGGCGCGGCGGTCCTGGCGCTGCGTGAGGCGGGGGTAGGTCCGGGCGACCGAGTGGCCGTGTGCCTGCCCCGCTCGGCCGAGGCCGTCGTCGCCGCGCTCGCGGTCCTGCACACCGGCGCGGTGTACGTGCCGATCGACCCCGACTATCCGGCCGAGCGCATCGCCTTCCTGCGCGCGGACGCCGCCCCGGTCCTCACCGTCGCGGCCGAGGCGGGACCGGGCACGATGGTGCTTCCTGAGACGGTCGCGGACCTGGACGCCCCGGCGATCCCGCCGGCCGCGATCGCCTACGTGATCTACACCTCCGGCTCGACCGGGCGGCCGAAGGGCGTCGCCGTCCCGCACTCCGCGCTGGCCGCCCACCTCACCGGCATGCAGCGCACGTACGGGCTCACCCCGGACGACCGGATGCTGTTCCAGACGCCTGCCGGCTTCGACGTCGTGCTCTGGGAGATGGTGTGGCCGCTGCTCGCCGGGGCCGCCATCGTGGTCGCCCGGCCCGGCGGCCACCGGGACCCGGGCTACCTGGCCGGACTGATCCGGGACGCCGGGGTGACGACCGCCCACTTCGTGCCGTCGATGCTGCGGATGCTCCTCGACGAGCAGGCCGCCGCGGAGTCCACGGCGTTGCGGCAGGTCATCGCCGCCGGCGAGAACCTGCCGCCCGAGCTCTCGGCCCGCGCCGCCGCGGTGCTCGGCGCCGACGTGCACAACCTGTACGGCCCGACCGAGTGCACCATCGCCGCGACCGAGTGGTTCAACGCGGTGCCGCGGGAGGGCTCTGTGCCCATCGGCCGGCCGGTCGGCGGCACCCGGGCGTACGTGCTCGACACCATGCTTCGTCCGGTGGCCCCGGGCATGCCCGGCGAGCTCTACCTGGCCGGCGTCCTGCTCGCCCACGGCTACCTGCGGGCCCCGGACACCACCGCTGCCCGGTTCGTGGCCGATCCGTTCGGTCCGGCGGGTGAGCGCATGTACCGCACGGGCGACCTGGTGCGCTGGTCGAACGACGGCGCGCTGGTCTTCATGGGCCGCGTCGACGAGCAAGTCAAGATCCGTGGCGTGCGCATAGAGCCGGGTGAGATCGCCGCGGCGCTGCGGGCCCACCCGGACGTGAGCCACGCCGAGGTGGTCGTCCGCGAGGACCGGCTCGGGGATCCGCAGCTCGTCGGCTACGTGACGCCGGCCGGGGTGGACACCGGGGCCCTGCGGGAGTTCGTCGCCGCGCGGCTGCCGCATCAGCTCGTGCCGGCCGCGATCGTCGCGCTCGACCGGTTCCCGCTGTCCGCGCACGGCAAGCTGGACCGGGGTGCCCTTCCCGCCCCGGCGCAGGAGATCGCCCTGCTGCGCGCTCCGGAAGGGCCGGAGGAGATCGCGCTGTGCTCGGCGTTCGCCGAGGTCCTCGGCGTGCCCGCGGTCGACCCCGACACCGACTTCTTCACGGCCGACGGCGACAGCCTCCAGGCCATGCGGCTGGTCAACCGCATCCGCTCCGCCCTGGGCCGTGAGGTGTCGCTGCGGGCGCTCTTCGAGGCGCCCAGCCCGGCCGCCCTCGCCGCGACGCTGCGGCACGCCGCGACGGCCCGGGCGCCGCTGCGTGCCGCGGACCCCCGGCCTACGCGGCCCCCGCTGTCGCCCGCGCAGGCCCGGATGTGGTTCCTGCACCGGCTCGACCCGGCGGCGGCCACCTACAACGTGCCGGTGGCCGTACGGTTGACCGGGAAACTGGACGTCGACGCGCTCGCCGCCGCAGTCGCGGACGTCTCGACCCGGCACGAGGTGCTGCGGACCGTCGTCACCGAGGACGGGCACGGAACCTGGCAGCGGGTGCTGCCCGAGCCGGTGGAGCTGTCCCGGGAGGCGCTGCGGCCGCACCTGCTCGACGAGCTGGCCCGGCGGCCGTTCGACCTGTCCGCCGAGGCCCCGCTGCGGGCGTACCTGCTCGACGCGGGGGCGGACGAGCACGTGCTGATGCTGGTCGCCCACCACATCGCGGTGGACGGCTGGTCGTTGCGGCCGCTGTGGCGGGACCTGGCGGCCGCGTACACCGCCCGTGCCCGCGGCGAGGCGCCCCGGTGGACCCCGCTCGCGGTGCAGTACGCCGACTACAGCGTCTGGCAGCGCGAACTGCTGGCCGGCGGGCTGCTGGAACAGCAGACCGCGTACTGGCGGGAGGCCCTCGCGGGCCTGCCTGAACGCGTTGAGCTGCCCACCGACCGCCCCCGCCCGGACATCGCCTCCGAGCGCGGCGAAACCCTCACGTTCGACTGGCCGGCCGAGGCGCACGCGGCGCTGGTCGCCGTCGCCCGCCAGGCAGGCGCGAGCCCGTTCATGGTGGTCCACGCGAGCCTCGCCGCGCTGCTCTCCCGGCTCGGCGCCGCCGACGACGTCGCGATCGGCGTTCCGGCGGCCGGTCGGCGGGAATCGGCGACCGAGGACCTGGTCGGCCTGTTCGTCAACACGCTCGTCCTGAGGGTCGGCACCGGTGGCGCGCCGTCGCTGCGCACGCTGACCGACCGGGTCCGCACCGTCGCCCTCGCCGCCTACGCCCACCAGGACGTGCCCTTCGAGCACCTGGTCACGGCGCTGCGGCCGGAACGCTCCCTCAGCCATCACCCGCTGTTCCAGGTGCTGCTCGCCTGGCAGAACACCCCGCAGGTGGACGCCGAACTCCCCGGGGTCGGGGCCGAGGCGCTGCCCGCCGCCACCGGACGCTCCCGTCTGGATCTGTCCTTCTCCCTGGTCGAACGGTTCGACACGGACGGCCGCCCGGCCGGGATCCGCGGTGAGGCCGAGTACGCCACCGACCTGTTCGACCGTGCGACGATCGAGACCCTGCTCGGCCGTTGGCGGTCGCTGCTGGAGGGGGCTCTCGCCGCACCGGACACGCCGCTGGTCAGGCTGCCCGTGACCACTCCCGCGGAACAGGAGCTGGCCCTCGCCCACGGCACGACCGGCGAGGTCGCCGCCGACACCGCCGACGGCGTGCTGCCCGCGCGCTTCGCCGAGCAGGCCCGGCGCACGCCTTCGGCCATCGCCGTCGAGTGCGGTGCCGACTCGCTCACCTACGCCGAGCTGGACGCCGCCGCCAACCGCCTAGCCCACCGCCTGGTCGCCGCGGGCGCGGGCGCCGAGACCGTGGTCGGCATCATGCTGCCCCGGTCGGTCTCGCTGATCGTGGCCGTCCTGGGCGTGCTGAAGTCGGGCGCGGCGTACCTGCCGCTGGACCCCCGGTACCCGGCGGCACGGCGGGCGGCGATGACCGCCGACGCCGGCGTCCGGATCGTGGTCACCACCGTCGGGACCGACCCCGGGCTCGACGCCGAAGTGCTGTTCGTCGAGGAGGACGTCGAGGAGGACGGGGACGCCCCGGCGCTCGCCCCCGAGGTGACCATCCTGCCCGGGCAGGCCGCGTACGTCATCTACACCTCGGGTTCCACCGGCGGCCCGAAGGGTGTGGTGGTCCCGCACGAGAACGTGATCCGGCTGTTCGCCGGTGTGGCGGACCGTTTCGGCTTCGGCCTGGACGATGTGTGGTCGATGTTCCACTCGTCCGCCTTCGACGTCTCGGTCTGGGAGATGTGGGGCGCGCTGCTACACGGCGGCCGTCTGGTCGTGCTGCCGTGGGAGGCGACCCGTTCACCCGAACAACTGGCCGACATCGTCGCCGCCCGCGGCGTGACCGTGCTGAGCCAGACGCCGACCGCGTTCGCCGCGCTGGCCGAGGATCCCGCCGCCCGGGAGCGGGTCGCGGCGACCGTGCGCCGGGCCTTCATCGCCGGTGAGGCCCTCCCGGCCGACCTGGTGGCCGCGTGGGCGGGGCTGCCCGAGGTGATCAACGCCTTCGGCCCGACCGAGGCGACCGTCTACGCGACGCTCTCTGAGTCGCTCGTGCCCGGCGCGCCGCCGCCCATCGGACGGCCCATCCCGGGCGAGCGCGCGTACGTGCTCGACGCCGGCCTGCGACCGCTGCCCCCCGGGGTCACCGGCGAGCTGTTCCTCGCCGGCGGCGGCCTGGCCCGCGGCTACCTCGGCCAACCGGGCCTGACCGCGTTGCGCTTCGTGGCGGACCCGTACGGGCCGCCCGGCGCGCGCATGTACCGCACGGGCGACCTGGCGCGCCGCAGGGCTGACGGGCAACTGGAGTTCATCGGTCGCGTCGACGACCAGGTCAAGCTACGCGGGTTCCGGATCGAGCCGGAGGAGGTGGCCGCCGTGCTGCGCGAGCAGCCAGGCGTCGCCGCGGCCGCCGTGGTGGTGCGCGACCGGCGTCTCATCGGTTACGTGGTGCCCGCTCCCGGCGCGGACGCCGACCCGGTGCGGCTGCGGGACGCCGTCGCCGGCAGGCTTCCGGATTACCTGGTCCCGGCCGCCGTCGCGGTGCTCGACGTGCTGCCGCTCACCGTCAGCGGCAAGCTCGACCGGCGTGCCCTGCCCGCCCCCGTGTTCGGCCCGGCGAGCCCGGGCCGTGCGCCGGAGAACCCGGGTGAGGCGGCCATGTGCGCGCTGTTCGCCGAGGTGCTCGGGGTGGAGAACGTCGGGCCCGACGACGGTTTCTTCGCCTTGGGCGGCGACTCCATCATGGCGATGCAACTGGTCACCCGCGCCCGCGCCGCGGGCTTCATGATCAACGTCCGGGACGTCTTCGCCTCCGGCACCCCGGCGGGGCTGGCCACGATGCCCGCGACCACGGCCGGGCAGGCCATCCCGGACCAGGGCATCGGCGGCGCCCGGCCGACCCCGATCATGGAGCTGCTGCGGGAGAAGTCCGGGCTGGTCGACACCTTCGCCCAGTCGGTGGCCGTACGCCTGCCCGTGGGCATCACGGAGGCCACCCTCGCCGCCGCCCTGCAGTCTCTGCTGGATCACCACGACGCGCTGCGGATGCGGGTGCACGTGGAGCCGGAGGGCTGGAACCTGGACCTCCGTCCGCCCGGCGCGATCCCCGTCGCGACGGTACTCACCCGCATCGACGCGACCGGTGTGACGCCCGAGTCGCTGCTGCCCGAGCGCATCGTGGCGGCCGAGGGCCGGCTGGACCCGGCCGTCGGGGTGCTCGTGCAGGCGGAGTGGCTGGACGCGGGCCCACAGGTGCCGGGTGTGCTGGTGGTCTGCGCGCATCACCTCGCGGTCGACGGCGTCTCCTGGCGGGTGCTGCTGCCCGACCTGGCGGCCGCCGCCGCTGCCGCAGAGGCGGGGCGGCCCGCAGTGCTGCCTCCGGTCGGCACCGGCTGGCGCGCGTGGTCCGCGCTGCTCGCCAAGCGTGCCGCTGAGCCCGCGGTCACCACCGAGCTGCCCTGGTGGCGGGACACGGTGGCGGACGCGCGACCGCTGCTGCGCGGGGCCGGTGCGGACCCGGGCGGGACGCTGTCGCGGGTGCTGCCCACGGAGGTCACCGCCCGGTTGCTCACCGCCGCGCCGCAGGCGTTCCGCGCCGGGGTCCGGGAACTGCTGCTGACCGCCTTCGCCGTCGCGGTCCGCCGGGTCCGCTCGGCCGAGGGGACGCCGCAGGTGCCCGTGGTCCTCGACGTGGAGGGCCACGGCCGGCACGAGGAACTGGCGCCCGGGCTCGACCTGTCGCGTACCGTCGGATGGTTCACCTCGCTCTACCCCGTACGCCTCGACATCGCGGGCGAGGACCCCGCCGCCGCCGTCGGCGCCGTGAGCCGGCAGCTGCACGCGATCCCCGGGCACGGCCTCGGCTACGGCATGCTGCGTCACCTCAACCCGGACACGGCGGCGGAACTGGCGGCCCTGCCCGCCGCGGACACCGGCTTCAACTACCTGGGCCGGGTCACCTCGGGGGCGGCCACCGGCGCGTGGACGCCCGTGGTCGACGTCGAGGGCGACATCGAGGGTGACGGGGACGGGCGGACCCCGCTGCTGCCGTTCGGGCACGGCCTGGAGATCAACTCGATGACCGTGGACACCGCCGACGGCCCCGAACTGCGCGCCACGTGGTCCTGGACGGCGGGGGCGGACACCGGCGAGCGGATCGCGGCGCTGGCCGACGCGTGGATCGCCGCCCTGACCGAGCTGGTGGACACCGCCGGCGACACCGCCGGCGACACCGCCGGCGACACCGCTGGCGACACCGCGTCGGCCCCCGCAGGCACGGCCGGCCACCCGGTGACCCCGCTTCAGGAAGGATTGCTCTTCCACGCCGCGTACGGCGACGGCGCCCCCGACGTCTACACCGTGCAGACAGTGATCACGCTCGGCGGACAGGTGGACGCCGTCCGGCTGCGCGCCGCCGCCCAGTCCGTGCTCGACCGCCACCCCGGCCTGCGGGTGAGTTTCGCCCGCGACGAGCATCAGCGGCCCGTGCAGATCGTCAACGAGGTCGTCGTCCTGCCCTGGCGGACCGCGCACGACGCCGATCGCGCCGCCGCGGAGGACCGCGCCCTTCCCTTCGACCCGGCGGCCGCGCCGCTGCTGCGGCTGACCCTGGCCGGCGGGGACGACGGCCGACACCGGCTCATCCTCACCAACCACCACCTGCTCCTCGACGGCTGGTCCATGCCGGTGCTGCTGCGTGAGATCTTCACCGCCTACGCCCTCGGCACGCCGGCCGGCGACTTCGGCGGCTACCAGCGCTACCTGGCATGGCTGGCCGCCCAGGACCGCGCCGCCGCACAGGCCGGCTGGCAGGCCGCGCTCGCCGGGCTGGGCGAGCCGACGCTCGTCACGTCCGGGGCGCTGTCCGCCACCGCCGCGCCGCGCCAGGTCGCCCGCGCGCTGCCCGAGGCGGTCACCGCCGGACTCGTCCGGCACGCCCGCGAGATCGGCACCACCGTCAACACGCTGCTCCAACTCGGGTGGGCGACGGTACTCGCCGGGCTGACCGGTTGTGACGACGTGGTGTTCGGCACGGCCGTCACCGGTCGCGCGCCGGAGGTCATCGGCATCGCGGACACCCTCGGCATGTTCGTCAACACCGTCCCCGTCCGGGTGCGGCTGGACCGGGCGGCCAGCCTGGGCGACCTGGCGGCCCGGATCCACCGGGAGCAGGCCGACCTGCTGGCCCACCACCACCTGAGCCTCAGCGAGATCCAGCGTGCCGCCGGGCTCGGCGAGCTCTTCGACACGTTCCTGGCCTTCGAGAACTACCCCCTCGACATGACCCACCTGAACCGGGAGATCGCCGGTCTCACGGTGGTGGACGTCGCAGGCACCGATGCCACCCACTACCCGCTGTCGCTGATCGCACTGCCCGGCGCCACGTTCCGCATGCGGCTGGGCTACCGGCCCGACCTGGTCGCGGGGGAGACCGCCGAGGCGATCCTGGACAGGCTGGTGCGGATCCTGACCGCGATCGCCCGCGAACCGTCCGGCCGGCTCGCGGACGTCGACGTACTCACCGACGCGGAACGGGCCGTTGTCCTGCCGACGGTCGTGACGGACCCGCTCCCGGGCAGGGCCATCCCCGACCTGTTCCGCGAGCAGGTGCGCCGGACGCCGGACGCGGTCGCCGTACAGAGCGGCACCCAGACGCTGACGTACGCGGAGCTGGACGCGGCCTCGGACCGGCTCGCCCGCAGGCTCGTCGCCGCCGGGTCGGGTCCCGAGCAGGTCGTGGCACTGGCTCTCCCTCGCTCGGCAGACCAGATCGTCGGCATCCTCGGTGTGCTCAAGGCGGGAGCGGCCTACCTGCCGCTGGACCCCGGCTATCCGAGCGCCCGGCTGGCCCTCATGGCCGCCGACGCGCGATGCCGCCTCGTCGTGGCGACCCCCGGCACCCGCCTGCTGCCGGGCGTGCCGGTCCTGCCGCTGGACGAGCCCGGGCCGGAACAGCCCCTGCCCGCCGAGATCCACCCGGCCACCGCCGCGTACGTCATCTACACGTCGGGCTCGACCGGCCAGCCCAAGGGCGTCGTCGTCTCGCACGGTAACGTGGCGCAGCTGCTCGCCGGGGGCGCCTTGCGGTACGAGTTCAGCGCTGACGATGTCTGGTCGATGGCGCACTCGTACGCGTTCGACGTGTCCGTGTGGGAGATATGGGGTCCGCTGCTGCACGGCGGCAGGCTCGTTGTGCTGACGGACGAGACGGTCGGGTCGCCCGCGCTGGTCGCCGACGCGATCGCCGAAGCCGGGGTCACGGTGCTGTGCCAGACCCCGACCGCGTTCACCATGCTGGCCGAGGACCCCGTCGCCCGGGAGCGGGTGACGGCCACCGTGCGGCGGGCGTTCGTCGCGGGTGAGGTGTTCCCCGCGGCGCTGGCCGCCGCCTGGCGGGACATCCCCGAGCTGGTCAACGCCTATGGGCCGACGGAGACCACCGTCTACACGCACTTCTCCGCGCCGCTCGCCGGGGACGGGCAGCCGCCGATCGGCACGGCCATCCCCGGCACCCGGGCCTACGTACTCGACACCGGCCTGCGGCCCGTGCCGCCCGGCGCGCCCGGCGACCTGTATCTCGCCGGCGGCCAGGTCACCCGCGGATACCTGGGGCAGCCAGGCCTGACCGCGCAGCGTTTCGTCGCGGACCCCTACGGACCGCCGGGCGAGCGGATGTACCGCTCCGGCGATCGGGTCCGCTGGACGCAGGACGGCCTGCTGGAGTTCCTGGGCCGCGACGACGAACAGGTCAAGATCCGGGGTTTCCGGATCGAGCCGGGAGAGGTGGAGGCGGTCCTCGCCGAGCATCCCGAGGTGGCCCGCGCCGCCGCGTTCGTCCGCACCGACCGGCCCGGTGACCACCGGCTGGTCGGCTACGTGGTGCCGTCGGCTCCAGCGGTCGCCGGGGTGGCGCAGGAGCAGGTCGGCCGGTGGCGCGAGGTCTACGACTCCGTGTACGCGGCCGGCGCGCCATCCGGGAGCGCCGTGCTGTCCGACGGCGCCGCCCTGGCAGGCGGCGCCGCCCTGGTCGGCGGTGACGCGCCTTCAACCGTGGACGCCGACTTCTCCGGCTGGCAGAGCAGCTACGACGGGGGCCCCATCCCGCTGGACGACATGCGCGAGTGGCGGGACGCGACCGTGGACCGCATCCGCGCCCTGCGCCCGCGGCGCGTCCTGGAGATCGGCGTCGGGACCGGTCTGCTGCTGCACCGGATCGCGCCGGACTGCGAGGAGTACTGGGGTCTCGATCTGTCCGTCACCGCCGTGGACGCGCTGCGCCGACAGGTCGACGCCGACCCACGCCTGGCCGGACGGGCCCACCTGCGTGTCGCCGCCGCCCACGAGCTCGATGGGCTGCCCGGTGGCCGGTTCGACACCATCGTGCTCAACTCGGTGGCGCAGTACTTCCCGGACGCCGGATACCTCACCGACGTCCTGGACCGGGCGATCGACCTGCTCGCCCCGGGGGGCGCGTTGTTCGCCGGGGACATCCGCGACCTGCGCAGGCTGCCGATGCTGCACACGGCCGTCGCCGCCCACCGGGGCGTCACGGACCCGGAGCGGTTGCGAGAGGCGGCCGACCGCGGCGTGGCGGGCGAGCGCGAGCTGGCCGTCGCACCCGCGTTCTTCGCCGCGTACCGGGTCGGGAACCCGGCGGTGGCCACGCTGCAGACGCACGTCAAGCGGGCCCACCGGCACAATGAGCTGAGCCGGTACCGCTACGACGTCGTGCTGCGCAAGACCGGTGCCGTCGCCGGGCCTGCGCGGACGCCCGAGACCGGCACCGGGCCGGAACAGACGCCAGAGCAGGTGGCGTGGCCGGTCGACGTGGAGGCCCTGCTGGCCGGCGAGGCGCCCGTCTGGGTCACCGGCGTGCCCGACGGCCGGCTCACGGGTGAGGGACCCCTCGCCCGCGATGGGGTGGACCCCGAGTGGTTCCACGACCTCGCCGCCCGGCACGGCCGCCAGGTGCGGGTCGCCCCCGGTACCGGGGCCGCCGACACCGTTGACGTGCTGATCGGCATGCCGATCGGTACGTTGATCAGCACGGTGGACGCCGACGACACCCGCACCTGGCCGGAGGACGGCCCGCCGGTCAACGACCCGGCGCGGGCGCTGATCGGGGCGCTCCTGCCGGCGCGGCTCCGCGCGTACGCCGCCGGGATTCTGCCCCCGCACATGGTCCCCGCGGCCGTCGTGGTGGTGGACGACCTTCCGGTGATGGTCAGCGGCAAGCTGGACCGCGACGCCCTGCCCGCGCCGCTGTACACGACCGACGGCGGCTCCCGCCGGGCCCGCACCCCTGTCGAGGAGGTGCTGTGCGACCTGTTCGCCGAGGCGCTGGGTGTCGAGTCGGTCGGACCCGATGACAGCTTCTTCGACGCCGGCGGCGACAGCATCCTGGCCGCACGGCTGATCGGCCGGCTCCGCACCGCCCTCGACATCGCCCTGCCGGTGCACGCGGTGTTCGAGGCGCAGACGCCGGCCGGCATGGCCGAACGGCTGACGTCGGCCAGTGTGGACGGCGGGTTCGGGCCGTTGCTGCCGCTGCGGACCCGCGGCGACCGGGCGCCGCTGTTCTGCGTGCACCCGGCCGCCGGCATCGGCTGGGCGTACACCGGGCTGACCGGCCACCTGGCCGACGACCAGCCGATCCAGGTGTTGCAGGCGGTCGGGCTCACCGGCGACGAGCCGCTGCCGGCGTCGATCGACGAGATGGCCGACGACTACGTGGCCCGCATTCGCGCGATCCGCCCGCACGGCCCCTACCACCTGCTCGGCTGGTCCTTCGGTGGGGTGCTGGTGCACGCGATCGCCACCCGGCTGCAGGCGGCGGGGCAGGACGTGCCGCTGCTCGTGGTGCTCGACGGTTACCCGATCCGCGGCCTGCTCGATCCGGACGCGCTCGCCGAGCAGGACGAGCGGACGTGGTCGTTGCTCGCGGAGGGACACGAGGGCGTCCGCAACGAGATCGGCATCACCGAGGACCTCTTCGACGCCGCGACCCTGGAGCGGATCCACCAGGTGTACCTCAACAACTTGCGGTTGCTCCAGGCCTACGAGCCGGAGCGGGCGTACGCCGGGAGGATGCTGCTGTTCACCGCCGAGCCGCAGGACTCCCCGGTCTGGCGGGAGGGCCCGCCGACCCCCGACGCCTGGCGACCGCACGTCACCGGTGATCTCGACGTCCGTCACGTCCCCTGCGGCCACCACGACATGATGCGCCGTCCGGCGCTGAGCGTGATCGGCCCTGTGCTCGCCGCCGAACTGGAGCGCCTGTGACCAGGAGCAGCATGTCCCCGACGATCGCCGCGGTCGCGACCGCGGCGCCGCCGAACTCCTACACGCAAGAGGAGATCCTCGACCGCTACACGATCACCGACGAGCGGATCCGCTCGGTCTTCCGCAACGGCGGCATCGAACGACGGCACCTGGTGCTGCCACCCGTCGACCCCGGCACCGGCAGGCCCGCCGGCGAGTCGCAGGGTGAGCTGCTCGCCAAGCACCGGCGCACGGCGATCGAGCTGGGCATCGACGTGGTGGACTCGTGCCTGAAGCAGCTGCGCGTCTCACGGGAGGACATCGCCTACCTCGGCTGCGTCACGTCCACCGGCTTTCTCACTCCGGGCCTGTCCGCCTGGATCATCAGGGAGATGGGCCTGCCGTCCGGTTGCGCGCGGGCGGACGTGGTCGGCATGGGCTGCCACGGCGGGCTCAACGGACTGACCGCCGTGGCCGGCTGGGCGGCCCTGCACCCGGGACGGCTGGCGCTGCTGGTGTGCGTCGAGGTCTGCTCGGCCGCGTACGTGTTCGACGGCACCATGCGCACGGCCGTGGTGAACAGCCTCTTCGGCGACGGTGCCGCCGCCGTCGCGGTCCGCGCCGGGGGCGAGCCCAGCGGACCTGCGCTGCTGCGGTTCGCCAGCTGCGTGATTCCCGAAGCGATCGAGGCCATGCGCTACGACTGGGACGACGACCACGGCAAGTTCAGCTTCTACCTGGACAGGGATATCCCGTACGTGGTGGGCGCGCACGCCGAGGAGGTGGTCGGCCGGCTGCTGGCCGGGACCGGCCTGCGCCGCGGCGACATCGCGCACTGGCTGGTGCACTCCGGCGGCCGAAAGGTCATCGACGCCGTCCGGGTCAACCTCGGGCTCACCCGGCACGATCTCCGGCACACCTCCGGGGTGCTGCGCGACTACGGCAACGTCTCCAGCGGGTCCTTCCTCTTCTCATACGAGCGGCTGCTTGCCGACGGGGTCGTGCGCTCGGGTGAATACGGGGTGCTCATGACGATGGGTCCCGGATCCACCATCGAGACCGCCCTGATCCAGTGGTGAACAAGACAGGAGCACAAGTGCGACACCATACCGAGTTGGACCTGACCGCGAGCCTGCCCAAGCTGACCGCCGCGCTGAACGAGGCGGCCCTGGCCGTCGAGGACAGCCGCCACCCGGTCGCGGTGCTCGAACTATCGGGCGGCGATCCCGCCTGGCCCGGACTGGCCGATGTCCACGCCGTCGGCAAGTGGGAACGGGCGCTGCGCCGCTGGGAGCGCCTCGACGCGGTGACCGTCGCGGTGATGACCGCCGACTGCGGCTCGCCCGCCGTGGAGATCCTGCTCGCTGCCGACGTGCGGTACGCATCCCTCGGGACGCGGCTGACCTGGCAGTCCGCAATCCATGGTGTGTGGCCGGGCATGGGCCTGCACCGGCTGGCCTCTCGCCTCGGCCTGGACGCCGCCCGGCGCCTACTGTTGGCCGACGGCGAGCCGCTGACCGCGGAACAGGCACAGGCGGCCGGTCTGGTCGACGAGATCGGTGCGGTGCCGCATGAGCGGCTCGGCCGGATACGCGATGCAGCCTTGTTGCGCACGCTGATCGAGGAGGCGCCGCGGGTGCCGTACGAGACGGCCCTCGGCACGCACCTGGCCGCCTGCGATCGTGTCCTGCGGCGCGTGCGATGAGCACGCCGGCCTTTACCAGGCTCGACGCCACGCTTGACTGGCACCCGCCCGCAGGCCTCGACGTGGCCGCCGCTCGACGTGCCCGCCGGGATTTCCTGCGCCGGCACGGCCCGGCCGTGTACGCTGCGGCCGCTGATCTGGCCCCGCTCGCGGCCGGAGCCGCCGGTCTGGCGTATGCGGCCGCCGAGATCTTTCCCGGTCTGGCGCCGGGACGTGAGGACATGGAGCGGGAGTCCCGCAGGCCGCAGCCGGAGAAAGCGGGGCTGGAGCTCGACCAGGCCATCCTCTTCCACGCCTGGCTCAGCGACCCCGCCACAGGCGACGCTCTGATCCACCGGATGCGGCGCCCAACCCCCGCGGCCGAGGATCTGCTGGACGGCTTCCTGCGCACCGGGGAGGCGGACCTGGGGCCGGTCCTGCTGCGGCGCGACGGCGTGGCGGGCCACATCACCTTCCGCAACCTCCGCTCGCTCAACGCGGAGGACATGGGGATGATCGCCGCCATGCAGGTCGCGGTTGACCTGGTGTTGCTCGACGACACCATCCGGGTTGGCGTGCTGCGTGGCGACGTGATGACCCATCCCAAGTACGCCGGCCGCCGGGTGTTCAGCGCCGGTATCGACCTCGTCGAGCTGGCCGCAGGGCGGATTCCGTACGCCGACTTCCTGCTCGGCCGCGAGCTGGGTTATCTCGGCAAGATGCAGCACGGTCTGGTGCGTGACGGTGGCCCGCTGGACTGGGCACCCGACGTCGTGCACAAGCCATGGATCGCGGTGGTCGACACGTTCGCCATCGGAGGCGGGATGCAGCTCGCACTGGTGTGCGACCGGGTGCTGGCCGGGACGGACGCCTACTTCAGCCTGCCCGCGGCGCAGGAGGGCATCATCCCCGGCGTGGGCAGCCTGCGCCTGCCGCGTCTCGTCGGCCCCCGGCTGGCCCGGCAGGTCATCCTCGCAGGGCGCCGCATCCAGGCCGACGAGCCGGAGATCGCCCTGATCTGCGACCGGGTTCTCGACGACGCGGAGATGGACGACGCCGTGGCGGAGGCGATCGCCGAGCTGTCCGCGCCCGCCGTCGCGGCGAACCGCGCGATGCTGAGCCTCGCCGAGGAGCCCCCCGAGCATTTCCGCGGATACCTGGCGGAGTTCGCGCTGCGCCAGGGGCTGCGCCTGTACGCCCCGGACGTGCTCGCCAAGGCCGACGGGTTCGCCGCGAGGAAGGGCCGCCCGTGACAGCCGTCGAGGGGTTGACCCGGGTGCGGTACGAGCGCCGCGACCGAGTGGCGTACGTGACGCTCGACCGCCCGGCCAAGCTCAACGCGATGGACCGGCGCATGCACGAGGAGCTGGGCCTGGTGTGGGACCACGTCGAGGCCGACGACGACGTGTGGGTGGTCGTGCTCACGGGCGCCGGGGACCTGGCGTTCTCCACCGGCCAGGACCTCGGCGAGCTCGCCGAACGGCTGCGGGCCGGTACCGCGGACACCTCCAGCTTCGGCAGCCGCGGCAAGCCCGGCTGGCCCCGGCTCACCGAGCGCTTCGACTTCGCCAAGCCGGTCGTCGCGCGCGTCGACGGCTACGCCTACGGCGGCGGGTTCGAGCTCGCCCTCGCCTGCGACGTCATCGTCGCCTCCGACCGGTCCTCGTTCGCGCTGCCGGAGGCGAAGCTCGGCCTCATCGCCGGGGCGGGCGGGGTGTTCCGGCTGACCCGGCAGGCGCCGTACCGGGTGGCACTGGGTCATCTGATCACCGGCCGCCCGATGAGCGCCGTCCGTGCCTACGAGCTGGGCCTCGTCAACGAGGTGGTCCCGGCAGTCGAGCTGGACGCGTGCGTGGACGGCTGGGTCTCCGACATCCTGCGCTGCTCGCCGCTGGCCGTACGCGCGGTGAAGCAGGCCGCCGCCCAAGCGCAGACGCTGTCGCTGCCCGACGCGTTCACCGCGCACTACCCGTGGGAAGAACTACGCGCCCACGGGCCCGATGCGATCGAGGGCCCGCGGGCCTTCATCGAGAAACGCCACCCCGAATGGAAGGGCACGCCATGACCGATCGCGACCGGGTGTACGAGCGATTCCAGTTGATCGCGAACGGCCCGGCACTGTTCAACGCCCTGGTCACCGCCACCGACCTCGACATCTTCGGGTACCTGTCGGCCCATCCGGACGCGGAGTTCACCGAGCTCCAGGAGTTCACCGGGCTGGAGGCGCACAAGCTGCGGGTGCTGCTGCTCGGGCTGTGCGCTACCGAACTGGTCACCAGGAACGGTGACCGGTACGCCAATCACCCGGTCGCCGAGGAACTGCTCGCTCCGGAAACCGCCGACAGCTGGCGGCACACCCTGCGCAGCTGGCACCGCCTGTACTACCCGGCCTTCTACCGGATGACGCAGGCGTTGCAGGCCGGCACCAACGCCACCCTTTCCGCGCACGACGGTGACGAGCCCACTCTCTACGAGCGGCTGGCCCACGACGCCGAACTGGAGAAGATCTTCCACGACGCGATGGCCGCGTTCACCCTGCGCACCATGGCGGGCCTGCTCGACGGCCCCGGCTGGGCGAGCGCCCGCCATCTGCTCGACGTGGGCGGCGGCAACGGCACCAACGCTCAGCATCTCGCCCGGCGCCACCCGGACCTGCGGGTCACCGTGCTGGACCTGCCGAGTGTCGTCGGCCTCGCCCGCGAGTCACTCCCGGAGGATCTCGCCGGCCGCGTCGAGTTCCTCGCCGGCGACATGTTCGAGCTGCCCTTCCCACAGGGGCCGAACACGGTCCTCTTCAGCCACCTGCTCGACACCGTGTCCGAGGCGCAGGCCAGAGAGCTCATCGGCAAGGCCTACACGATGCTGCCGCCCGGCGGTCGCATCGTGATCTACGGGTTCATGGCCGACGACGACGAGCGCGGCGGCGTCATCGCCGCCCGCCTGTCGTTGTATCTCAACGTGCTGGCCACGGGCCGGGGCATGGCCTGGCCGGCGCGCGACTGCGCGGACTGGCTCCGGCACGCCGGCTGCGCTGACGTCACCGTCACTCCCGACCTGCCCTACGAACATGCCCTGGTCGTCGGCACCAAGCCGTGACCGGAGCCCGCCAAGAGAGGAAACCCGCCCGATGACCAACCCGTTCGACGATTCAGAAGGTACGTTCCTGGTGCTGGTCAACGCCGAGAACCAGCACTCGCTGTGGCCGTCCTTCGTGGATGCGCCGGCAGGCTGGAACACGGTACACGGACCGGCGGATCGGTCGTCGTGCCTCGACTACGTCGAGCAGCACTGGACGGACATGCGCCCGGCGAGCCTCGTGCAGGCGATGGACGCCGACGGCTGACCAGGTGGCCCGGTGTCCCGCCCTGATGGGACACCGGGCCGGTACACCTGCGAGCGTGTCACAGGGTCACGTGACCCCCTGCCATGACTCTGGCCACACGGAGCAGAGGGAATGGGTTCAGCTGACGCCGGCCTCGGCGCACTTGTCGGCGAATTCGCCGACGCATAGTTCCTCCTTCGTCGGGGAACCGTCCGCGACGACATCCTTGACGTCGTTTTTGAAGATCCCCGCAGGGGTGAGCAGGACAGCCGGGATGTTTTTGCCGGTCTCGGGGTCCTTGACGGTGCCGGTCGCGGTCGGCTTCTGGCCCCGGACGAGGGCGATCGCGAGCTGCGCGGTCGCGTCGGCCTCCAGCTTGGGCGCCTTGTAGACCGTCATGCACTGGTCGCCGGAGAGGATGTTCTGCAGGCCCTGCACGCTCGCGTCCTGGCCGGTGACCGGGACTGTGCCGTTCAGCTTCTGGCTTCTCAGCACGGTGATGGTGGCGTTGGCGAGGCCGTCGTTGGCGGCCAGCACACCCGCGATCTTCGACTCGCGGGCGAGCATCTGCTCGAAGATCCTTTGCGCCTTGACGTCGTTCCATTCGGGCACCGACTGGTCCGGGCCTTTGACGTACTCGCCCGAGTCGTACTTCGGCCGGAGCACGCTGTCGTAGCCCTCCTTGAAGCGGGCGGCGTTGTCGTCGGTCGGGGAGCCGTTGAGCTCGGCGACGACGGGCTTGTCCACGCCCTTGCCGGTCAGGCACCTGACCAGGCCCTCACCTTGCAGCCTGCCGACAGCGGTCTGGTCGAAGCCGACGTAGTAGTCGGCGTTGCCGCCGAAGGTGAGCCGGTCGTGGTCGATGGTGACGACCCCTTGAGCCTTGGCCTTGTCAAGCACGGCCTTGCCGGTTTCGCCGTCCGGACTGACGACTATCAGAACGGTGACACCGCTGCTGATCATCTGGTCGGCGATGGTCTGGAACGCCGCCTTGTCGCCTTGGGCGTTCTGGATGTCGTACTGGACGCCCACGTCCTTGAAGGCCGCCTCGAGGTACTTGCGGTCCGTGCTCTCCCAGCGGGCCACCGCGTCGTGGGGAAGGATGACGCCGATCTTGCCGGACGTGGCGGTGGATACCATGGCGTTGCCCTGACCTGCCGAAGCGTTCGGCCCGCCGACGAGGACGCTCCGGTTGGGCGAGGCGTCGGGCTCGTTGGCGCGGGGGCCGGTTCCGTAAAGCTGCCAGCCGGTGAAACCGGCCGCGGCACCGAGTACCGCAAGGCCGAGTAGGGTGCGTCGGCGTCGTACGCCCTTGGCCGCCGTCGGCCGCCGGTGCGAATCATCTCCCGTCAGCGCGGGCGCCGGCTGATCCGTGGGCACGGGCTGCGGTCCGGGCCGCCGATTCGCGGCGGAGACGTGAAGCGTCGGATGCGAGGCCTCGGCCGTGATCGGAGTGGGTTGCGAGTCGGAGGCTGTGCCCGGCGTCGCGTGGACGGCAGGGGGTGTCACCGGAGGCGGTGACACGGGCAGCGGCGTCGCGGTGCGGGTCCGGACGGCCTGCGCGACCGTTTCCGGAAGCCAGGTGGTGTCGGCGAACAGCGCGGTGACGGCGGTTTCGTCGGTGACATGCTCGGCTAGTTCGTCCAGCAGGGTGGCTGCGGTCGGCCGTTGCCCGGGCTGCTTGGCCAGGCATCGCGCCACCACGCTCCGCAGCCGAGGCGGGAGCGTCTCCAGGTTCGGCTCCTCGTGCACGGTGCGATACCACTGGCGCTGCCAGGAGCCGGTGCCGAAGGGGCCCGCTCCGGTGGCGGTGAACGCGAGCACGACCCCCAGGCAGAAAATGTCGCTGGCCGGTCCGACCGGGTCTCCCGTCAACTGCTCGGGGGACATGAAGCCAGGCGTTCCCACCGCCATGCCCGTGTCGGTCAGCCTGCTGCCCTCCATGGCGAACGAGATGCCAAAGTCGATCACCCGGGGTCCGTCCGCGGCGAGGAGCACGTTGGAGGGTTTCAGGTCGCGATGCACCACTCCGGCGGCGTGAATGGATCCCAGTGCCTCTGCCAGCCCAGCCCCCAGGGCCAGGACGGACATCTCCTTCCACGGCCCGTGCTCGGCTATCGCGTCATGGAGTGAGAGTCCGGGCACGTAGGCCGTCGCCAGCCACGGAGGCGAACCCTGTGGGTCGGCGTCGACCACGGCCGCGGTGAAGAAACCGCTCACTGCGCGGGCGAGGGCGACCTCCCGGGCGAACCGCTCCAGAAACTGACGGTCATCGCAGAGCTCCGGGCGAATGACCTTGATCGCCACCGCCCGGCCGCTCTTGGAGCGCCCCAGATAGATTCGGCCCATTCCGCCTGCGCCGAGCCGCGCCACAATCCGATAAGGCCCTACGTGCCGTGGGTCTTCGGCCTGCAGCGTCTCGAAAACCTGCACGCGACACCTCTCGGAACCATCGCAACCAGGCCTAATAGATCAGCACATTATTCCTGTGTTCGGAGCATTGACAGCAGAGCGCTGTAACGAATCAAAGAACACCTCGTCCGGATTGGACACGACCTTGGGAAGGCCCTCGCCTCGAAGGACAACCCGGTCGACGTGATCAGTGCGGTGGTGGAGGAGCCGGTCAGGAAACGGCGCGAGCTGACCGGGTGCATCCAGAACGGGATCAATTCGGCCGCCCGGGCAGCTCATGTGAAGTCCTTACAGCGCACCTGCCCCTTGTCCGGTACGGCCACCCGCACGTCATCCATGTCCACGTCGCGTTTGGTGGCGGTGGCGGCGGCGATCGTGCAGACGAGCTGCCCGGTCGCCATCCGCGACAGGCGGGTTACCGGCGGCAGCCATCGGCCGCCCACCAGCATCGGGGCGCTCTTGCCCAGCGTGAATCCGTCGTCGTTCACCTGGACGGCCAGGTTCTTGGGCAGGCGGGTGACGAAGTCGCGCTCGCGCTCCTGCGGGCCGGGTCCTTCGAGCAGCAACTCGACGGCCTCGGCGGCCTCCAACGGGCCCGCGAGGTTGCTGACGAAGACGAGGCGGTCGTCCCGCACGAAGTACAGGGGGGTGCCCTCGGCGAAGCCGCGGGCGGGCTCTCCGGCGTCGATCACGCGGCTGGGGCCGACTCCGCAGGCCGTACAGGCCGTCAGGAGCAAGGCGAGGGGCCAGATTCTCACGGGTGGTTCCCCGGCGGGGTGGTTCTGACGGGCGGCTTCCCGGCGGGGTAGTTCCTCGGCAGGGTGAGGGTGAAGACGGCTCCGGGGCCGGAGGCGACGGTCAGGTCGCCGCCGTGCAGGAGGGCGTTCTCGCGGGCGATGGCCAGGCCAAGACCGCTGCCTTCTGAGCGGGCGCGGGCGGCGTCGGCCTTGTAGAAGCGCTCGAAGACGTGCGGGAGAACGTCGGCGGGCAGGCCCGGCCCATGGTCGGCGACCTCGATGGCGACGGCCTGGCCGCCTGCGCGCACCCGGACCGTGACAGGGGGCGCGCCGTGCCGCAGCGCGTTGCCGACGAGGTTGGCGACCATGACGTCCAGGCGGCGCGGGTCGAGGGGAACACGGATGTCCGGCGGCAGGTCCGTGGTGATGCCGGAACTCCAGCCGCGTGAGCGCAGGCAGGCGGCGACGGCGGCGCCGACGTCCACGTCGTTGAGGTTGAGCACGGCGGCTCCTGCGTCGAAGCGGGAGATCTCCATCAGGTCGTCGACGAGCTTGGTGAGCCGGGCGATCTCGGCGGTGACCAGCCGGGCGGCGGTCCCGGCGTCGCCGTTCAGCCGGTCGGCGCCGGCTTCGAGGACGTCGGTGACGGCGGTGGCGGCGGCCAGCGGGGTGCGCAGCTCGTGGGAGACGTCGGCGACGAACCGCCGTGACCTGGCCTCCATCTCGCGCAGCTCGCCGACCGAGCGCTCCAGCGCGGCGGCGGTCTCGTTGAACTGTTTCGCCAGCCGGGCCAGCTCGTCACCGCCGCGTACGGGCAGGCGGGTCTCCAACCGGCCTTCGCCAAGCCGCCGGGCCGCGCGGTCCAGGTCGGCGACCGGGCGCAGCACGCCGCGCGCGGCCAGCAGCCCGGCCAGCGCCGCCAGCAGGATGACGGGCAGGATCGCCGCCTGCGCGGCGCGCAGCACGGTCGTCTCGTCGGAGGCTGTTCGCGCGAGCGACTCGACGAGATAGATGGTGATCCCCGACGGGTTGCCGCCCGCGAGGAGCATGACCCTGCTGCCGCCCACGAGGTACGGCACGCCGTCGCGGATCACCCGCTGCCAGGCCAGCTCGGGCCGCTGCAGAACGCGCGCGCGCAGTTCGGCGGTGATGCGGGCGTCGCTGGGGATGGCGCCGTCCCTGACCACGTACACCTTGCGGTCGCCCACCTCGAGGTCCTCGGCCAGCTGGGCGAGCTCCTCGTCGCCGGCGGGCAGCACGATGTCGCGCGACAGCAGCACCACCCGGTTCCTGAAGTCCTTCAGCAACCGGTTCTGCACCCCGGTCAGCAGGTTGACCCGCGTCGTGTAGTAGGTCAGTCCGGCGGACCCCACCGCGCTCAGCGCGCCCACCAGGACGAACGTGATCACCAGCCGGGCCCGTAACCCCCGCAGCCAGGTCATACCGGCCCGAAGCGGTAACCGAATCCGCGCACGGTCTGCACGTACCTCGGCTCGGCAGGCATGTCCTCGATCTTGGCGCGCAGTCGCTGCACGCACGCGTCCACCAGCCGCGAGTCGCCCAGGTAGTCGTGCTCCCACACCGACTCCAGCAGTTGCTGCCTGCTGAAGACCTGCCCGGGCGCGGCCGACAGATGCAGCAGCAGCCGCAGCTCCATCGGTGGCAGTGCGACCCGCCGTCCGTCTCTGCTCACGGTCAGGGAGGCGCGGTCCACGCACAGTGCGCCGTAGGTCTCCACGGGCGAGGGCACGCCGTTGGTACGGCGCAGCACCGCCCTGATCCGGGCCTCCAGCACCTGCGGGCGCACCGGCTTGACCACGTAGTCGTCCGCGCCGGCCTCCAGCCCGCCGACCACGTCGAAGTCGTCGCCCCGCGCGCTCAGCATCACGATCGAGGTTGAGGTGGTCGCGCGGATGCGACGGCAGACTTCGAACCCATCGATTCCGGGCAGCATGAGGTCGAGCACGACCACGTCGGCGGCGAAGCGCGTCAGCCGCTCCAGCCCTTCCTCCCCAGACGCCGCCGATTCGACCTCGTGGTCCCTGCCCTTGAGGGCGAGCGTCAGAGCGTTCCTGACGTTCGGGTCGTCCTCGATCAGCAACACGCGCGCCATGTGTCCCAGTATCGGCGTCTCTGACTCGCGGTTTGTCCGGACCTGAAAGCTATTACACGTTCATGACATGGCACGGACGGGCCGCTCATACGGGTGGGCCAGGGTTTTGGGCAGTAAGCGACCCGTTGGAGGACATGTGTTCATCACCAAACGGCGTCTTGCCGTCCTGGCCGCTCTTCCCACTCTGGCGCTGACCACGGCGTGCGGGGCTCAGAGTTTCGCCAGCACGTCGAGCGCTGCTTCCGCTGCTCCTGCTGCTTCCGCTGCTTCCGCTGTTTCCCCTGCTCCCGCTACTTCCAGCTCCGCCAAGCCCAGCTGGCACGAGACCGCGGTGAAGTTCGCCGGGTGCATGCGGGAGAACGGGATCGACATCCCGGACCCGGTCAAGGGCCAGGACCTCGACACCAGTGCCGTCACCAAGGCCACCCAGGCCAAGCTCGACGCCGCCATGAAGGCGTGCGAGGAGTGGAACTCGGTGATCCTCGGCGACTCAGAGCCGTCCTCTCCCGAGGAGGACGACGCGTTCGCCGCGTGGGCCCTGTGCCTGCGTAAGGGGGGCGCCTGGCAGCCCATCACCAAGGACGAGAAGAAGCCGGCCGGGTTCAAGGAGCTCAGGCCCAAGTCGGAGGCCTGGCTGAAGGTCCAGGAGGGGTGCGCCTCCCTGGACCCGCAGCCGCAGTAGAAGAACCAGCCACCCGAGCTCTCGCCAGGCCATGCTCTTCCCTTTTCGGGGCTGAGGGAAGGGTTGGCGAGGACACGGTCGGCCCCGGCTTCTCCTGTCAGGAGCCGGGGCCGGTCGAGGTGGCCTGCGCTGCGACGGGACATGTGTTCCAGCGGCCCGTAGACAGTGCGGGTTCTGGCACGCCACGATCGCGCATCGCCCAGGTCGGCGGTCCACGGGGAGAACCGGTAGGCGCAGATGGCGAACAGGCTCGAGACGATAGCGGACGTGCACGCGGCCATCAGGCGTCCGGGGCTCGCTGCGGACCGCGGTACGGCAGCGTCTGGCTGTAGACGATGTTGGTCGTCGTGCTTCCGAACTCGGCGATCTCGCCGACCAGCCGTTCCAGATGGAGCATGGACGCCGCGGTGACCTTCAGCGTGTAGCAGTCGTCGCCTGTGGTTCGCAGGCACTCCAGGATCTCCGCCCGCTCGGCGAGCAGCCGGTGCAGCGGCTCGTGCCGGTTGCCGGGGTACTTGAGGCGCACGATGGCGAGCACCGCGAACCCGACCTTCTCCAGGTCGACCTCGGCGTGGTAGCCGGTGATGACGCCCATCGATTCGAGGCGTCTCACCCGTTCGGTCGTCGCCGAGGAGCTGAGGTTCACCCGCCGTCCCAGCTCGGTGAGCGGGACGCGGCCGTCCCGTTGGACCTCTACGAGGATCGCCCAGTCCGTCAAGTCAAGATTCTCGGCCATCTGGTAAAAATACCGGCAGAATCCCGGATGTCTACCGCCTATGCCGGAAGGAACCTCTTAATCATCGGGCGATCGCCTGGATAGCCTGAACCGGTGCGAATAGGTGTGAACGTTCCGAACTTCGGGCCCGGCACTGACCCCGGCGTCCTGCACAGCTGGGCGCAGACGGTGGAGGGGCTGGGCTTCGATCTCCTGATGGTCTCCGACCATGTCGTGGTGACGCCCGATGTCGCCAGACAATATCCCGCGCCGTTCTACGAGCCGTTCACCACCCTCGCCTGGCTCGCCGGCATCACCGGCCGGGTCCGGCTCGGGACCACGGCGCTCATAGCGCCCTACCGGCACCCGCTCCTGACCGCTCGCATGGCCGCCAACCTCAACCGGCTCAGCGGCGGCCGACTGGTCCTCGCCGTGGCCGCAGGCTGGGCCCGGCAGGAGTTCGCAGCGCTCGGCGTGCCGTTCGGCCAGCGTGGGAAGCTCACCGACGACACCCTGTTGGCGCTACGGGCCGCCCGGGACGACATCGAGGACTACCGCGCCGGACCGATACCGCTGTGGGTCGGCGGCAACAGCGACGCCGCCATCGGCCGAGCGGTTCGCCTCGGCGACGGGTGGCATCCGCTCAGGAACACTCTCCCCTGGCTGCGCGAGGCGGTCGACCGGATGAAGGCCGCCGCCGGTGACCGGCCGGTGCCTGCTTTCGTCCCACGCATCGTCCTGCGGATCACCGGCTCGCACGTCACCGATCCCAACCGCCTCGCCGGCGAGGGCACCATTGACCAGGTCGTCGAGGACCTCGAACAGCTACGGCTGCTCGGTGCCGAGACGGTCGTGCTCGACCCGTTCGGCGGCGACCCGGACGAGACCCTTCACCCCGAGGCGAAATGGCAGATGCTCGCAGCTGTCGCCGCTCATTGGGACCTTCACCCGCGAACGGAGCAACCGTGACAAAGAACGAGGAACGACTTCTACGCCGCGCGATCGAGCTCGCCGCCGCGGCACGGGCGGGCGGCAACCCGCCGTTCGGATCGCTGCTGGCGGACTCTGACGGCAACGTGCTTGTCGAGGAGCAGAACACCACGCTCACCGACGCCGACATAAGCGCGCACCCGGAGCTGAAACTGGCCCGCTGGGCGGCCCGCGAGCTCGATCCCGCAACCGCGGCCGCCACGACCATGTACACCAGCTGCCAGCCCTGCACCATGTGCACGGGGGCGCTCCAGCGCTCCGGGCTCGGCCGCGTCGTGTTCGCCCTCTCCGGGGAGCAGCTCACCGGCCTCAAACCGGGTGGCGACTTTCCGCAGGTGCCGCAGGAGGGCCCGGCCCTCTATGACGAGGCGCGCGTCCCGGTCGAGGGGTACTACCGGTGAGTCGCCAGGCAGGCCCTGGTCACACCCACGGCCTGCCCTGGCGGTGATGCCCCTTTCGGGGATCACGCGGCTGCGTTGAGTACGGCCTGCACAGGCCGTACCGGGTCGTCGCCTCGGGCGAAAACGGGCGGCCTCGCCGGGACAGCGGTACGAACTTGTCCGCGGGCCCAATCCGGTCCCTGTTTCTTGTCCGCGGGTACGGTGTCCCCACCTCATGTCTTCCGCAGAGTGGACGGCGTACATGAGAAAGGTGGAGGCGCGTGAGTGAGCTGCGGATCCGGGATGCGGGTCAAGTGATCGGCCGGCTCGACCCCGGTCCTTGGAATGCCATCACCGACGTCAGCGGTGTCCGGGTGGGCCATACGACCATCAGCGACCAGCAGCTGGGGGTGTACTCGGGGGTGACGGCGATCGTGCCGCACGGCCGGCGACTCCCGGCCGGGTTCAGCGTGGCCAACGGTTACGGCAAGTTCGTCGGTGCCACGCAGGTCATGGAGCTGGGGGAGATCGAGACCCCGATCCTGCTGACCTCCACGTTGTCCACCTTCCGCGTCGCCGACGCTCTGCTCACCTGGATCATCGACCGCGCCGACGAACCGGTGCGGTCGATCAATCCGGTCGTGGGCGAGGTCAATGACACGTGGTTGTCGTACACGAACCTGCGGCCGATCACCCCGGAGCACGTGTGGAGCGCGCTGGACACGGCTCGAAGCGGCCCGGTCGACATGGGGAATGTGGGCGGTGGAACGGGAGCGTGCGCCCTCGGCTACAAGGCCGGGATCGGCACCTCATCACGCAAGGTGCGGGTGCGTGGCCGGGACGCCGTGGTCGGCGTGCTCGTGCAGGCCAACATGGGCGGTGAACTCCGGCTCCGCGGACAGCTGGTGACGCCGCAGAGCCTGGACCTGCCCATGGCGGGTCCACGCTCGGCTGAGGGGTCCTGCGTGGTGGTCGTCGCCATCGACTTCCCCTGCTCGGCACGGCAGCTGACCCGGATCGCGAACCGTGGTGTCCTCGCGCTCGGCCGGACCGGAGCCGCCTACAGCCACGGCAGCGGCGACTACGCGCTCGCCTTCTCCACCGATGCCGGCTCGCCTCCGTCCGACCTCCGGTCCGGTGAGCTGGACCTCGTGTTCGCCGCCGTGATGGATTCGGTGGAGGAAGCGGTGCTCGACGCGTTGCTCGCGGCTACCACCGTGACCGCGCCCTGCGGTCGCCAAGCTGTCGCCGTACCGCACTCCGCCGTCCTGAAGGCACTGTCATGAAGGCACTGTCATGATCGCCATCCTGAAGGCGCAGTCATGAGCCGGCCTTCAGGATGACGTGCTCTGCGGCACCGGCGTCGCCGTGCGACCGCAACGCCGGGCCGTGAAGAGGCTTCCGCTCAGGCTTCCGACCTGCTCGTTTCGTACGGCGGGACGATGCGGTTGGCGTACAGCACGCCCAGGAACACGATCACCGCGAAGGTGCCGTAGAGCCACCGCGCCGCCGTGCCGATCGCGTACGCGTCTCCGTCGATCCCGGCCAGGTTGGTGACCGTTCCGGCGAGGGAAGCACCCAGCGCCGTGGCGATCAACTGGACGGTGGTGATGGACGCGGACGCGGTGTCCTTCTCCTCCGGGGTGCGGCCTGTGCTCATCACGGTCGTCATCATGTGCGGCCACGCGATGCCGACGCCGCTACCGGCGACGAACAGCAGGACAACCCAGAGCAGCACGGTGATCAGTGACGCCTCGGGGTGTGCGGAGAGCGCCAGACCGGTGAGGCCGATCGCGGAGACGAGGGGCGCGATCGCCATCAGCTGCCGCGCCTGGCCGGCTCTGCCGGCACTCAGCATCGAGCCGACGGTCCAGCCCGCCGCGAGCGCCGCGCCGAGGAAACCTGCGGGCAGCGGGTCGAAGCCGCCCAGGTGCTGCCCGAAGAACGATACGAATGCACCCGGTGTGATCTCATCCAGAGCGTCGAACTGCTGGCCGACGCACTGCTGCAGCGGGTACCGAACGGCGTGTTCGCCCCGCTGGTCGCGGACTGCTCCGCCGACCCGGAACTTCACCGGCACCTCATGGACACGCTCATCCGGCCCGTTCGTGACGCGGTTGCCGCCACACTGACCAGGGCGGTGGACCGAGGACACCTCCGGCCGGGGCTCGACACCGAGCTCGTGATCGATCTGCTCGCGTCCGCGGTGTTCCAGGCGAGTCTGTTCGGTGAGTCCCGCTTCACCTCCTCCCTCGCCGTGGGATTCGTGGACATGCTCCTGCAGGGGATCGCCGTCGACTTCGAGGAACTCCTCGAGATCAGCCGCAGGACACCGTCACCGCATCGCCACGGCACCTGATCCCCGGGGTCCTCGCCGGACGACGAGCTGACGGACGTCAGCGGAGCCGTCCTTGTCGTGTGCTCACGCCCGGGGAGGCAGGTGTCGCGGGGGCGAGACTGGCGCGGTTTTCGACAACCAGGGCCGCTTCGCCTGACAGCTCCTAGCCCGGCTGGTCCCCGGCGTACCGGAAGATGTCTCCACCGGAGTTGACGCCCCAGACGGTGCCGTCGGCGGCTGCGCCGATGTCGCTCAGGCCGCCGGAGATCTGGATCCAGGGGCTGGTGTCGTTGTTGGTGTAGCGGAAGATGTTTCCGGCGGAGTTGACGCCCCACACATTGCTTCTCGATCCGGCTGAGATCCGGGTCAGGGCGCCGGGGATCTGGACCCAGTGGGTTGGGCCTTGGTCTCCGGTGTATCTGAAGATGTTTCCTGCCGAGTTGACGCCCCAGACGGTGCCGTCGGCGGCTGCGCCGATGTCGCTCAGGCCGCCGGGAATCTGGATCCAGGGATTGGCGTCATCGTTGGTGTAGCGGAAGATGTTTCCGGCGGAGTTGACGCCCCACACATTGGTCCTCGATCCGGCTGAGATCCGGGTCAGGGCGCCGGGGATCTGGACCCAGTGGGTTGGGCCTTGGTCTCCGGTGTATCTGAAGATGTTTCCTGCCGA